>NZ_SYUT01000024.1:223362-405080 GCF_005146325.1 Vibrio genomosp. F6
TAAGAAGATAAGAAGATAAAAAAGCCAGAAGTGAGGACCTCTGGCTTTGATGTGTTGGGTTTCTATTTACTGTGCGACTTCATCGACCAAATACAGAATAGACTGATAAGGAATACCGCTGTGGTGAGATAAGCCAATTTCACAGGTTCTACTATTACTAAACCCACGCGTGCAGTGTGCAGGCACTTGTTCTCTTAATGGATGAACCGCCGCTTGATTGAGCTCTGGAGTGGTAAACCCTTTATCTCCAGCCCAACCACAGCATTGAATATGCTCAGGAACAATAACATCAGAGGCACATGCGCTGGCAAGTTTGAACATATCAGATTCCAGTCCCATGCGACGAGAACTACAAGTCACATGCAACATCACCGTCTCTTCAATCGGGGCAAGGTTGAGATATGGCAGTAAGTATTGAGTGACAAATCCTGTGGGTTCTAAAATCGTCATCGGCTGGGTGAATTGCTCAATGCTACGTTTGGCGCAAGGGCTGGTATCCATCAATACTGG
Source organism: Vibrio genomosp. F6 (assembly GCF_005146325.1). Taxonomy (NCBI): domain Bacteria; kingdom Pseudomonadati; phylum Pseudomonadota; class Gammaproteobacteria; order Vibrionales; family Vibrionaceae; genus Vibrio; species Vibrio genomosp. F6. Next base: position 223,873 of record NZ_SYUT01000024.1, read on the forward strand.
GTATTTCCCTTGCTGACTTGCTTGCCATAGCGACGCTTCTAACTGCTGAGATTTCTGCTGCGCGACATCATTCATCCCTTTGCTGTCATAGGGCATACCACAGCATTGATCATTAAGCTGGTTTGGAACGATAACCTCGAAGCCGGCTTTTTTAAGTAGTGACAGCGTAACCTCTGTGAGAGGGCGTTGATCACTCGCATCTTGTTGTTGCCCCATGGTTCGGCTCGCACAAGAGGGCATATAGACGACTTTCTTATCTTCGTTTTCTTCTGTCGTGTTTTTCTGCTGAAATGCTGATTTTGAAATATCATGAGAGTTAGATTGCGGATACTCTGGTAGCCAAACCGGTGTTTTACCGTTAGTCAGGGAGCGAACACCATTGGTTAGCTTACCAACGGCAGCTTTCCCGATGATTTTAGTCGCAATTTGATTACTCTTAAGACCCTCTTTAGTTAACGTGGTGGTGGTTTCAAAATGATCGGCTGTCCATTTTGCAATAGGCGTAAATTTTTGATATTTGGCGGTACGCAGTTGTTTGACTAAGTCACCAGTATTGATTCCTACTGGGCATCGCTCGGCACAAAGCCCAGTTGCTGCGCAGGTATCGATACCTTGGTACTCAAATATCTTTTCGAGCTCGCTGGCTTCAACTGTCTCTCCTGCCGCTCGTCTGCGCTGAAGCTCCCGATAAAGAACAATACGTTGGCGAGGAGAGAGAGTTAAAGTTCTTGATGGGCACACGGGTTCGCAGAAACCACATTCGATGCAGCGATCAACAAGTGGATCGGCTGCTGGCATGGGTTTAAGGTTTTGAATGTGCGAATGTGGGTCGTCATTGATGATAACGCCTGGGTTCAACAGACCTTGTGGATCAAATAAAGCTTTGATCTGCTGCATGAGCGCGTAACCATCTTTTCCCCACTCCAATTCTACATAAGGAGCCATGTTACGACCGGTGCCATGTTCTGCTTTCAGTGAGCCTTGATATTTCACGGCAACCAATTCAGCAACATCATCCATGAAACAACCATAGCGATCGATCTCTTCTTGTGAGTCAAAGCCTTGAGTGAACACAAAGTGTAGGTTTCCCTCTAGAGCATGACCAAAAATAATCGCCTCATTGTAATAGTACTTATCAAATAGAGCCTGTAGATCGCGCACACCATTGGCGAGGTTTTCAACTGGGAAGGCAACATCTTCAATGATAACGGTTGTGCCCACTTCTCGAACTGCACCCACCGCAGGGAACATGCCTTTTCTGATCCCCCACAAGGTAGCAACGGTTGAAGCTTGGGAGGTAAATGGAATCGATTCGATGATGCAAAATTCAGTCAGAGATTCCATGATGCATTTACATTGTAAATCCAACTCTGCTTGATCACTGGCATGAGACTCCACAAGAATAGAGGCCGCTTCTATATCTAGGTGTTGAATAAATGCTGGCATTCCCGGTTTGTCTGCTACCGAACGCATTGCTCGACCATCCATCATCTCAACTGCCGCGACAGGGGCGTGAGAAAGTTTGGTTACGGCTTGGCTTGCTTCTTCTATATTCGAAAATACCAATAAAGCTGATGCTTTGTGAGAGTGTTCGATGACGGTGTTATAAGTGATTTCGGCGATAAATCCGAGAGTGCCCTCTGAACCAATCATCAAATGTTCGATGACTTCAATCGGGTCGCTATAGTCGACTAATGCGTTAAGCGCATAACCCGTAGTATTTTTTAAACGATATTTATGACGAATGCGTTCTGTTAGCGCGGGATTATTTTCTGTCTCCGCACATAAGTTTTCTAGTCCTTCAATAAGCTCAGGACGAATCGCTTTAAATGCGGCAATACTCTCTTTGCAACCGGTATCTAGGATGGAGCCATCACTAAATACTATTTTCATACTATCGACCGTTCGGTAAGAGTTCTGTGCAGTACCGCAACACATACCACTGGCGTTGTTTGCTGCAATACCACCAATTTTACAGGTATTAATTGAGGCCGGATCAGGGCCTATTTTTCTCTGGTATGGCGCAAGGTATTTGTTTGCATCAGCACCGATAACGCCAGGTTGGAGGATAATTTTGTTTCCATTGTCGAGGATCTTGTGATCTCGCCAGTCGTCAGTTAGTGTGATTAAAACGGAATCGGATACAGCTTGGCCTGAGAGACTAGTGCCAGCGGCTCTAAATGTGCAACTGATGTCTAACTCACGGCAGCTTTGAATAGCAAAAATAACTTCATCTAAATGGGTTAACCGCAGAACAATTTTTGGGATGAGACGATAGAAACTGGCATCAGTGCCATAAGCGAGTCGCTTCGCTTCTTGAGTGATAATTCGTTTAGAGTCTATTTGCGTGGCAAGCAACGCTTCTAAAGTCAAATAGCGATCTCGTTGCTCATTCGTCTCTGGTTTGTTCATGCTAAGTTCCTGTGTATTGGTTTCTCAGTTTAAAGACTGATTGTTGTTTATTTATATTCTAGTAATAACACGGTCTGTGAGTTAAATCCGTGAGCCCCGCAAGTCGCCCCGATGATCGCGTGTCGTTATGTCCAAAAGGGGTGACATTAAGGCCTAAGGTCTGCCTTGTTTCTTCACTTGGTTAAAGCAAGAAACAAAACAAGTGTCGGGGTAAACAGGCCCTAATGTCATTTTCTCAGCTTATGTGTCAATTACTCGATTAGTTCATTAATGCATCGGTTAAGTGGACGCCATAAATAAGCACTAAACCAATTAACCCTGTTGCGATTAAATAGTAGAAGGTTGGGATGATGGTTTTGCGTAAAGTGGCACCTTCGCGACCAAGCAATCCAACGGTTGCCGATGCGGCTACCACATTGTGAATTGCAATCATGTTACCTGCTGCGGCACCTACGGCTTGCAATGAAACAACCACCGCACTTGAGATAGACAGGGTTTGAGCTACCTCGAACTGGAATTGGCTGAACATCATGTTAGAGACGGTATTCGAGCCTGCGATAAAGGCACCTAATGCACCAATGGTGGCACTGAGCATTGGGAATGCTTCGCCCACTAGCCCTGAAGCAAAGTTGGCGGTTGTGACAGGCATACTGGCTAAATCTGCGGCATTGACACCCGAGTTAATGAAGATTCGCACCATAGGAATGGTAAACACAAGAACGAAGCCGGCACCGATCAATGTCTTACTTGACTCGCCAAATGCTTTAGCCAGTGGCGCAGCACTACGAGCTTGGAATATCACCGCGACAAGAGCGACAAAGACGAGGATTCCACCGGGTAGATAGAGAGGCTGAATGGCTGCACTGATCCCTGTTTCACCAAGAATATTGCTAAAGGATAAACTGACACTTTTCAGTAATCCTTTGAACTCAGGGCTGACTCGGCTCGCGACTAACGTGACGGCTAGAAGAACATAAGGTGCCCATGCGACAGCAATGTTCATTGGCTTTGTTTTGTCATCATTAAGGTCGATTTTAAGTGATCCTAACCATTCTGCTGGCCATTTATCTTCGCTTTCAAAATCCCACTTTGTTTTAGGTACTAAGAAGCCTTTTTTAGCTGCGGTAACGACGATCGCAAGGCCGATCAATCCACCGATTAGAGAAGGGAACTCTGGCCCAAGAAAAACGCCCGTTAACGCATATGGAATCGTAAAGGCAAGACCAGCGAAAAGAGCAAACGGTAGAATGTCTAATCCTTCCGTCCAGCTTCTGTTTTTACCAAAGAATCGTGTCAGCATCATTGCCATGAGAACTGGCATTAATGTCCCGACGGTTGCGTGAATCATCGCGACATTAGAGGTGATTTGTTGCAGGTAAATGTCCCAAGTTGAGCCATTTGCAACCAGCACTTCCCCAATTCCATGAGTGTCTAACCCACGGTTTACCCCAACAATGATTGGTGTTCCTACCGCCCCAAATGAAACTGGGGTGGATTGGATCATCATGCCCATCAATACCGCTGCAAGGGCTGGAAAACCAATCGCGACAAGTAAAGGTGCTGCGATAGCCGCAGGGGTTCCAAAACCAGAAGCCCCTTCGATGAACGAACCAAAACACCAAGCAATGATGATGGCTTGAACACGTCGGTCGGTTGAGACATCAGTAAAACCGTTACGGATGGTGGTGATGGCTCCGGTGTGTTTTAAAGTGTTTAATAAAAAGATAGCGCCAAACACAATCCAGAGTACTGATACGGTGATACCTAAACCTTGAAAGACAGACGCTAACACACGGTTAACGGACATGTCCCAAAAGACGAGGGCAATGATAACCGTCAAACCAAAGGCGACGGGCATGGCTTTTTTGGCTGGCCAATTAAGACCAACAAGTAAAATTGCCGCAATGACAATTGGCGAAAAGGCGAGTAGTGCTAATATTGTTTCACTCATGGGTACTTCCTCGTACAACATTTCCTATCGGACTATTATTGTTTTTATCGTTATGGGTAGATCTAATTTTTGTCGTTATGGGCAAAATGTTTATTGTTGAATTATTTACACTTAATTTAACAAATGTGACTGGGTTGTTAATTTCAGGTGACATTACCCCTTTATTTTTTATTGATATAGGGAAATAATGAAAAAGATTGATTCCAAAAGTGATGTAATAGAATGAGAGCAGATGACTTAATCCTTTTCTCCCAAGTGGTAGAGATGGGCACTTTTAGTAGGGTGGCAGAGCAGAATAACCTTACAAATTCAGTAGTTAGCAAAAGAATTGCGCGGCTTGAAGAAGATTTAGGGGTTCAATTATTATATCGAACAACGCGTAAATTAACGCTTACCGAAGCGGGTAAAGCGCTGGCGCATGGTGCGAAAACTGTGAAGCTCGCCGCTGGTGAGGCTATGGAAGCAGTTTCAGGCTTTGGGGAGAATGTGACAGGGCATATTAAAATGTCTGTCCCGAGTATTTCGGGAGATTTGATCTTGGCGGATGCGGTAGCTGAATTCTGCAATATGCACCCAGGTTTGAGTGTAGACATGTCGTTAGATAATAAGTTTGTCGATCTTATTGATGGCGGCTTCGATTTAGTGATTCGAACGGGTTACTTGGAAGACTCAAGTTTAAAAGCAAGGCATATCATTGATTCTCAATGGGTGGTGTGTGCTTCACCTTCTTATATTGCGAAGAACCGAAAACCATTAAAGCCAGAAGATTTGGTGGAACATAATTGCCTTCAGTATGCTTATCAAACCACGGGAGCGTCAGAGTGGGAGTTTAAAGGGAAAAAGGGCAATTACATTGTGCATGTATCAGGGAGCTTTTCGACCGATAATGCGACTGCGCTAAGAAAAGCGGCACTTGGTGGCCATGGCGTGGCGTACGTACCTCGATGCTTGGTGTATCACGACATTCGTAACGGTCAGCTGGTGGATATTTTTCCTGATCTTGTCGGTAAAAAACTTGGGATTTACGCGGTATACCCTTTTACGCGACAACCGCCTAATAAGGTAAAGCTACTGATTGAGCATATACGGACACGATACCTCACCATTTCGCATTATTTCTAGAAATTAGGTGGTTTCTTATTGTTTATTGATCTTGTTGATAGTTATCATTTTGCATTCAGATGATAATTATACTCATTTACCCTTGTGTGTTGTGAGGGTATAAGGATTTGTCGAGAGCCGAAGGTGCTGAGATCCTCACTGACGTAATAATATAGGAACAGGAAATGAATGAATTTGACCGCTTTGTCATTGCTCGGGCGCTGCATGTGTTTGCGGTTGTGCTTTGGATTGGAGGCGTAGCATTTGTTACTACCGTTTTAATCCCTGCCCTTAGAAAGATGCCAGAGAAAGAGAGTCGACTTGCCTTGTTTGAACAGTTGGAAGGCAAGTTTAGCTTTCAAGCTAAGATAACCACATTGTTAACTGGGCTATCGGGTTACTACATGCTCGAAGTGATGGATGCGTGGGACCGATATTTGCACCTTCAATTTTGGTGGATGCATCTTATGACGTTTGTCTGGGCTATTTTCACTCTGGTGTTGTTTGTGTTGGAGCCTTTAGTGCTGCATAAGTGGTTTCATAAACAAGCAGAAACTGACAGCGACAAATCATTTTTCATGCTGCATTTAATGCATAAGGTACTGCTGACGTTGAGCTTAGTTGCGGTAGTTGGCGCGGTAGCGGGTGCTCACGGGTATGTGTTTACGTTTTGAGTTAAGTTTTTGTAAAAGAAAACCACCGCGTCCATGCGGTGGTTTGGTCGGCGGCCAAACCGAGTGTTAACAGAATAGTGGCGAGAATTCGGTAAGATCGAGATTCAAGAAATTTAGATTACGCAGCATCCTCATTCGTGCTTTCATCCAGATCAAATGACGCATCAATTAAACGCTTGGTGTAGTCATGCTGAGGTGTATTGAAAATATCTTCTGCTGTTCCTTGCTCCATGACCTCTCCTTTTTGCATCACCAATACACGATCGGACAGTGCTTTTACGACACTAAGATCATGGCTGATGAATAAGAAGCCAATATTGTGTTTCAATTGAATCTCTTTAAGTAGTTCGATCACGGTAAGTTGAACGGAACGATCCAAGGCTGATGTTGGTTCATCAAGTAAGATAAAAGAGGGTTCTAGAATGAGTGCGCGTGCGATGGCGATTCGTTGACGCTGCCCCCCAGAAAACTCATGTGGATAACGATTGATGGCACTCGTTTCGAGGCGAACTTCCTCAAGTGCTTTGCATGCTCTTAATAGACGCTCCGATTTTGATAGGTGTGGCTGGTGAACCATTAAACCTTCAGTGATGATTTCCCCTACAGTCATACGTGGAGACAGTGAACCATATGGATCTTGGAAAACCATTTGAATATCTTTTTTCAGAGAAAAACGCTCTTTGTCTGTTAATAAACTGACATCTTGACCCTTGAATTGAATCTTTCCTGAAGAGGGGAGTAAGCCAATGAGAGCTCGTCCTAGTGTTGATTTACCTGAACCCGATTCGCCAACAATGCCTAAAGTTTCGCCTTGCTTTAAATTTAACGAGATGCCTTTAACCGCTTCAAAATATTGATTTCTACTTTCGATGAAATGAGGTTTTATGAGAAATTTAACTCGAATGTTTTCAGCAGAAAGCAACATTGGAGCCCCTGTTTCTACTGGAGATTTATTTCCTTTTGGGATCGAGTTGATTAACATCTCCGTATATTCATGAGTGGGGTTTTGGAAGAGAGTTTGAGTGTGCCCTTCTTCAACCACATCCCCTTTACACATCACGATCACTCGATCGGCAAAGTGTTTAACTACGCCTAAATCATGGGTAATGAACAAAATCGCCATTCCCATTTTCTGCTGAATCTCTTTGATTAAATTAAGAACCTCAGCTTGCACCGTTACATCAAGTGCCGTTGTCGGTTCATCTGCAATGAGTAAATCAGGCTCGTTGATTAAGGCCATCGCAATCATGATTCGTTGCAGTTGCCCGCCAGAAAATTCGTGTGGATACTTACTGTAAGCTTGCTCGGGCCTAGGGAGGTGTACGAGTTCAAACAGTTCTAAGACCTTGATCTTTGCTTGGCGTTTATTGATTGAACGATGACACATGATCGCCTCTGCAACCTGAATACCAACGCGCATATACGGATTCAGTGATGTCATGGGTTCTTGAAAAATCATCCCAATTCGGTTTCCGCGTATCTTTTGCATCTGCTTATCATTTTTTGCAAGTAAAGGTTCACCTTCAAACATAAGGCTCGATTCAGGATCGACAATGGCATTACCTGGCAATAAACGCATAAGCGCACTGCTGGTCACCGATTTCCCCGATCCTGACTCCCCGACGATCGCGAGTGTTTCATTCTTATTGAGGTCGAAGCTGACCTGATTTACAGCGTTAACTACACCATCATTAGTCGTAAAACTTACGGAGAGATTACGAACTTCTAAGAGAGCATGAGACAGCATTGAATATCCTTATCAATTAATCACGCATGAGCGGGGTGGTAGGTCTGAGTAAATTTTGAGTTTATTAAATTGTTGATGTGTCTGTTCAATTTCGCCGAACGTCACTAACCATTGAGCATCTCGTTGAGCATGGCAGAACACGGCCATATGATGGAGTAGATCATCACAATGTTTAGAAAGGGCGGAGTGGACGCTGGCAATGATTCTCGAAGGCTCTATCGATAAAAACTGTAACAGAGCGTAGGATTGATTGAGTGATGTAAAGGCCTGATTAGGACGCCCAAGTTGATTATATATTTGGGATTGAGACACGGCGGCATCTTTTAAACCTGAAAGTAAACAAGCAAATTGACAAGGTTTAACATGGTGATCATTCACCGCAGTTTGAATATGAGTCGGCAGGTGGTGTAGGACATCTTCATACAAATAATGGGCTTCGGGCCAGTGTCCCTGTTCCATAAGTTGCTCGGCTTTTAAGTAGCGAGTCCAGCACTGTTGCAATTCCATATTGAGTCTCTCCATCGTTCATTCTGCGCTTATTAGAATGCAAATTAATCTCAATTGCAAATAGTTATCATTACATTTATTGAAAGTGAATTGTCTAATTAATGTCCAGTTAAACGCGAATGTTGCCTAAGTCACTAAAATACTTATGAATTGCATCTACACTGAACTTATATGAAGTATTTTTACAGGATGTAGGAGGCGGTAATGGCGATTAAACAATTATCTTCAGAGCAGTTATATCAAGTAGCAGATCTTGAAATGCTACCGTGTAAATCGACCAAAGAACTGGCCCCCATTGATGAAATCGTAGGACAAGAACGCGCCCAAAAAGCGGTTGAATTCGCGATGTCGATCAAAGAGAAAGGCTATAACATTTACGCAATTGGGCAAAATGGCCTCGGTAAACGCACCATGATTTTGCGTTACTTGAATCGTCATCCACATGAAACCGAGCAGCTGTTTGACTGGTGTTATGTCACTAATTTTGATGATGTGCGTACGCCGAAAGTATTGAAGCTTCCACAAGGCGTAGGGAAAAAGCTTAAACAAGATATTGAAAAGTTGATGACCAAATTGGTCAAGGCGATGCCTTTGGCTTTTGATAATGAAATGTACTTCAGTCGTGCGGATAAACTGAAAACACAACTTGATAAAAAACAACAAGTTGCTCTTGAAGGGATCAGCAATGAAGCCAAAAGCAAAGGTGTGAGTTTAACTCTGACGAACCAAGGGGACTACCAGTTTGTCGCTATGAATGGCGAGGAGTTACATACTGAAGAGAGCTTCGATGAGTTATCGCCTAAGCAGCAAAGTGAATTTGATAAGACCATTGATTTCCTTGAAGTCAGCTTACGCAATATGTCTCGTGATTTAACGGAGCTTGAAGAGACTTTCGCTGAAAAAATTCAAAAGCTGAATGACGATGTAACGCTCGATGTGATTACCCATTTTATTAAGCAGCTAAAAGCCGATTACAGTCAGTATCCAGAGATAAAAAAACACCTCACTGAACTGCAAAAAGACATTGTTGAAAATGCCGATATTTTCCTTGAAGAGGGGAATGAGCAAGATGAAATTGCCACCGCTTCTTTGGATAAGAAATTGCCTCGACGCTACAAGGTGAATGTTCTCGTGAGTCAGGCCGAAGGCAAGTATCCTATCGTGGTCGAAGAGAACCCAAATTATCATTCTCTGTTTGGTTATGTTGAGACCGCGACGTTTAAAGGGACGGTATTTACCGACTTTTCATTGATTCGTGCGGGGAGCCTGCATAAAGCAAACGGTGGCGTTCTGTTGATGGATGCGGTCAAAGTGCTTGAGCAACCTTATGTATGGGATGGGCTGAAACGCGCGCTACGTTCAAGACAGCTAAGCTTTACCTCATTAGAGAAAGAGGTCACGCTGACTGGAGCGGTCTCATTGGATCCTCAGCCTATTCCGCTTGATGTGAAAATTATTCTGTTTGGTGATTACCGCACTTATCAATTACTTCAACATTATGACGCAGAATTTGGTGAGCTATTCCGAGTGACGGCTGATTTTGAAGATGAAATGACGCGTACACCGGATTCTGAAATTCACTATGCGCGATTCATTTCGAGTATCGTTCATGACAACAATATGCTGCACTGTGACCGTAAAGCCATCGCAAGGATCATTGAACATAGCTCTCGCCAAGCGGGAGATCAAAGCAAGTTATCACTTCATTCTGCTCACATTGCCAATCTATTGCGCGAGTCTAATTATGTGGCTAAAACCGCTAAATCGAATTTAATCCGCTCTAGCCATGTAGAACAAGCACTGGATAACCAGCAGTTGCGAGTCGGTAGGTTGCAAGACAGTGTGATGGAAACATTTGTCAATGGCACAACGCTTATACGCACCTCCGGCGAGGCGATTGGGCAAGTGAATGCACTGTCGGTGTTAAGTACCAGCGATCATATGTTCGGCGCACCTAACCGAATAACCGCGACTACCGCTTATGGTGAGGGTGAAGTGATCGATATTGAGCGAAATGTTGATCTTGGAGGAAGTATCCACTCTAAAGGCGTGATGATTTTGTCGGCGTATCTTTCATCAGTATTCGGTAAAACGGCACGAATACCACTGACCACCAATATTACGTTTGAGCAGTCTTACGGTGGAGTCGATGGTGACAGTGCCAGCATGGCTGAATTTTGTGCGGTAGTGTCCGCCTTTTCAAAGCAGCCAAATCGGCAGGATATTGCGATCACGGGTTCGATGAATCAATTTGGTGAGTCTCAGCCCATTGGTGGCGTAAATGAAAAAATTGAAGGTTTCTTTGATGTTTGTGTCATCAAAGGGCGTTCAGCAGAGCAAGGGGTGATCATCCCTCAATCCAATATCCATAACTTGATGTTACGATCTGACATTGTGAAAGCGGTTGAGAAGGGGGAGTTCCATATTTGGGCAATTGAGCATGTGACGGAAGCGATTGAAATCTTCACTGGTAAAGAAGCGGGTATCGCAAGCGAAGAGGGAAGTTATCCGATCAATACTATTTTTGGTATCGCACAAGCTAAACTCAATGCACTGCGTAAGTAATCGAAGCTCAAGAAATGAAAGCAATAAGTTGCATATGTGGATCTATGAATTACATTATATGCGTATAGTGTGCTATAGATAATATTTGAGCAATCAAAAGGAATTGTAATGCTTCAAGATTCTATCAATGAAATTTTACCAAGCAGTCGTTTGGATGATCTCGATGTTTTTATGTTGAATCAAGCTTTCGCGCATATCAGTTCAGCGGTAGTTGTGGCGGATCTTTCTCGGAACATTGTAATGGTCAACGCAGCGGCAACGTCGCTTTTTGGCTATTCCGAGCAAGAACTGCTCAACCAAAGTACGCGAATGCTGTATGCCGATGAAAGTGATTTTTACAAAACCGGTAAAGATCGCTTTAATCCAAAAGCAAAGCTGGAAAATGAAGCATCTCATGTGCAGTACCGTTGTAAATCTGGGCGTATATTCCAAGGGCAAACAACGGGTGGTGCGATAAAGAACATTTCGGGGAATAATGCTTTTTACATTGGTATCATTTTAGATGAGTCTTATCGGCTTAGTGCAGAAGATACCTTGAATAAGTTGCATAAAGTGACCTCATCTCGGGAATTAAACTTTTCCGAAAGGGTTCAAGCTATTTTGGAATTAGGTTGTGCGCATTTCCAACTGCCCATTGGTATTGTGAGTAAGATTTCTGGCAACCATTACGAAGTGCAACATGCCACTCACCCCGATGACGCATTGTCGGCAGGTATGGTTTTCGATTTGACGGGAACCTATTGTTGCCACGTATTTAAGGCAAATGATGTCCAAGGCTTCCATCATGTCGCGCAGAGCTCAATTGCAAGACACCCTTGTTATGAAAATTTTGGATTAGAAGCGTATTTAGGGACTCCCATTTTTGTTGATGGGGAGCGCTACGGCACGCTGAATTTTTCTAGTGTGACAAAAACACGCTCGTTTATTCGCCAAGACTATGAACTCATCCGCCTTTTTTCTGAATGGATTGGGCATGAAATTGCACGAAATAAAGATCTATTTGCACTAGAAATTGCTAATACCAAATTAGTTAAAGTGGCAAGTACTGATGAACTGACGGGATTGGCAAATCGACGAAGTATCGAGCAAATACTGAATGAACAGTTATCATATTGTCAGTCACTTGGATCCAATATGTCGGTGGCATTGATTGATTTCGACGATTTTAAGGTAATTAATGATACATACGGTCATACCATCGGTGATGATTCCTTAAGGCTATTTTCTGACATTGCGAAAAGCCATTGTCGTAAAAATGACTGTTATGGACGATGGGGGGGAGAAGAGTTTCTAGCTGTTTTACCCCAAACTGATCTTTATGGGGCATCGCTACAGATTAAAAGAATACAAGACAGCTTGAAAAATAGTTGTCTCATTCAAACCGATTCCGCGATTAATCTGACTTTAAGTGTGGGGATTACGGAGTTTCATCCTAATGATCGCTTTGAAGATATTTTGATGCGAGTGGATAAGCTAATGTACCAAGCGAAGCGGCGAGGAAAAAATTGTATTGAAACGGGTTAATGATCTTTTGGAATTGCTATTTTTATAGGGGAGTTACGTCGTTATCACGATCAATCGTTAACGACGTTTAACTGAAGGTTATTTACGCAAGACTAATTTAGCCCCATCGAACTTGAGCTGGCTCAATAGGTTTTTGGCATTTACCTTGCCATTATCATCAAACTCTAGGCCATATTTCGAGTAGTGAGTCGATTTTTGTAAGTTACATACCCGCCCTTTTAATGGCGCAAATACTTGACCTCTGCGAGCACCTACCATGATTTCTATTGAGATGTCATCACCGATTTGAATTGGTCTTCCTACCGGTGGGGTTACAAACCGACAACCACTTTTCGACAGATCACGGACTTCACACTCAACTTTATGTCCACTTACAAACGCTTTAGCAGCAAGGTTAACGTCATATCGAATCTCTTTTCGTAACTGAGTTACTTGCATCGTATTCGGGATACTGAGCATAATGAGTGGGATAGGTTCTAATATCTTATGCAAGAGCTGACAGCGAAAATGAATGATCGCACCTTCACCACGATGAGAAAGAGCTCTTACGTTGACCCAAAATCCTGGTTGGAAAAAGAACTCTAAATCATCATCTGACACTTTGGGTATTTCAATAAGGATACACTGATCCGAATGCGTGCCTATGAAGCTGGTGGTCGTAAGAAACTTAGTCCCAACCGGGGTGGAAATATTAAGCGTTAATTCACTGCTATGTTCAACCATCCCAAGCGCATCGGTACTATTGAGTGTTGATACTGTCTTGTTGTGAACTTGCGGCTTCATTAGCGGTGAATTCATCTAGCCTGTCTCCATTTTAGCAATGCGCTTTAATTATCATTTTTATATACTCAAGCTAATTGATATTAAGTTTTGACATGAATATTTACAATAAGCGCATTCGATAAATTAGAAAACTTGGAGGTTTAGCATGCATAACGTGACACATGACATTGACGGTGAATGTTTTTTGGTCGATTTAGAGCAAGGAATGCACGCAACGGTTAAGTACAAACGAGACAATAGTGTCATCACGATCACGTCAACAAGAGTCCCTGATGAGCTACAAGGCAAGGGGTATGGCAAGGTGATGATGGAAAAGGCATTGGCTGAAATTGAACGCTTAGAGTTTACGGTGATACCGGAATGTAGCTATGTGGTTCATTATATGAATAAGCACACTCAGTGGTCTCATTTGCTAGCCAAGTAATAAGAACCGAAGTAATAAGAACTGAAGTAATAAAAATGAGTGCTCCCCCCGATAGGATGACCTACGGGGGGATAAAGTATGGCTAGAGTTTGTTCTTTACTCTTGCCATGAAGTAAGTATCAATATATTCCCCATGACGGAAGCAAGAATCGATAGCTTTTCCTTCTATCACAAAGCCTAATTTTTTATATAGGCCAATGGCTTTCTCGTTGTCAGTATTGACCTCAATCTGAATTCGATGAACATTGAGCCAGTTATCTGCCAGCTCAATGACGGTTTCAATGAGTTGTCGGCCAATGCCTAAGCCGTGATAATCATCATGCACACCAAGTCCAAAACTCGCACAATGCTTAGTCCTAGGTCTTTGGGAGTGTTGGAATCCAATATTACCTACTATCTTGCCATCAACTTCTGCAACGTAGCTGTAAACGCCTTCCGGTATATCGGTTAGCCTTTTTTGCCATGAACTCAGTGTTGGAAGTGGCAATTGTAAGGTTTGGCTCTGAGCAAGCGGTTGTGAGTAAAGTTCACATAGTCCAGATGCATCTTTGATGTCGCTAGGACGAATTATTATTTCCATATTCTTGCTCCAAAGTGATCAAATAACCAATAATGTAGCGGTAACTTGATGAAATGAATAGCGTTAAATAAGCATTGTTAATTATTCGTTACTGAGAGTATGATCATTTTTTTAAAGCAAGGAAGAGTCATGCATAGCCCTCCTCAACAGGCTACTTGGAAAACGCCACAAAATTTCCTCTTAATCATCTCAATTATTGTCCCTATCGCATTTGCTAGTTGGATGGCGCTGCTGAATAATTTTGTTATTGAACGTGCAAACTTTAGCGGCGCTGATATTGGTCTGTTGCAAAGTGTCAGGGAGATCCCAGGTTTTTTAGCTTTTACCGCAGTGTTTGTGCTGTTATTTCTACGTGAACAGAAATTTATGATCATCGCATTGATGATGTTAGCGGTTGGCGTTGCGATTACAGGGCTCTTTCCATCGGTGACCGGGTTGCTCTGTACGACACTACTGATGTCTGTGGGCTTTCACTATTTCGAAACATTGAAACAGTCGTTGTCGCTGCAATGGCTCTCGAAAGAGGAAGCTCCCGAAATGTTGGGTAAGCTCATCTCTATTGGGGCTTTGGCTTCGCTATGCACTTATGGTGCGCTATGGGTGATGCTTGAAGTATTTCAGCTAGATTTTAAGTGGGTTTATATGATCACTGGTGGCATCGCGTTCATTCTGGTGGTTGTGATTGCCGTTAGTTTTCCTGAGTTTAAAACAGAAACACCACAGAATAAGAAGTTGGTTTTGAGAAAGCGTTATTGGCTCTATTATGCATTAACCTTTATGAGTGGGGCTCGCCGCCAAATTTTCACCGTTTTTGCTGGGTTCTTGATGGTCGAAAAGTTTGGTTACTCCGCGGCTGATATTACGCTTCTATTTTTGATTAACTACCTGTTCAATTTTTTGTTTGCTAAGAAAATCGGCAAAATAATCGGTATTGTCGGCGAGCGAAAAGCGCTAATGTTTGAATACATTGGGCTGATTTTTGTGTTCATCGGCTATGGATTAGTTAAGAGCGCTGAGTGGGCTGCGGCCTTATATGTGGTCGATCACCTCTTTTTTGCTTTGGCTTTAGCGATTAAAACGTACTTCCAAAAAATTGCGGATCCGGCAGACATGGCTTCGACGGCTGGGGTGTCGTTTACGATAAACCATATTGCGGCCGTGGTGATTCCTGTCACTTTTGGCTTAATTTGGTTGGTATCGCCATCAAGTGTTTTTTATATCGGTGCGGTTATGGCTGGCTTGTCACTGGTTCTTTCTTTGAATATTCCTGTACACCCCAAAGCAGGTAATGAAGTAAGACGGTTTAGTTGGAATTAAATAGATCGGACGGCTGCGATTCAATTACTATTTGAGTAAAGAAAAACCAGTGACCTATGCCACTGGTTTTTTGTATCTAACAGTCAATGCATAGCGAAAATGAAACTATTCCGCGTGGTGACTGTATCGTTATTTAGCGCGATTGAACGTCACGGTTTCGTAGCTTAATGGCGTTAATGATTTGAGTGGTGTTAGGGTTTCAACAACCGATTGAGCATCGGTATTACACTTCACGTTCTCAGCTTTACAGTTAAGAGCTTGGCCTTGGTACACGACTGACTTTCTCATGACCATTTTGCCTTTTTTCATCTTCTCTTTAAGCTCTAGTTTGGAGACAGGGAAAGCAGTTAAGTTTCCGTCTACGTAAGCGAGGTCAACACGTCCTGATTTCTCTGTTTGAGAATCAAATACAATGCCCCATCCGTCATTACCCGTTGCATGGTAAGCATCCATCGCGACGTTATAGGTCTCTTTGTCTTGCACAGCGACCCATTTTGGTGAAGAAGGTGTACCGGTATTGATTTCAATTGAGCTCAGCTTTCCTTCAACACCAGAGATGGTTTCATCAAAGGTGTAACGAAGGTTACCGCCGTAAGGGAATTTACCAGCATGTGCACCTTCAGGAAGGGTTGCTGTAATGCTTGAGCTGATCAATGCCTTAATGTTCTCACCGCTCATTGGAACAATAGATAAAGCATTAGAGAAAGGAAGCAGCTCAAGAGAGATATTTCCTTCGCGTAAATCACCAAACGCGATATCTTGACGTACGCCACCTGCACCGACTAGTGATAGATCAGCTTTGATGCCAGCAACCTTAGCGACTTCATCAGAAGCAGCCCAAGCGTATTGACCCCACGCTACAATCGGTGCGACATCTGAACCATGAGCATCGGTTCCGCCATCATTTGGACGTCTTTCGTGGTTAATTGTATCTGGAACAAAAGTGATCACATCACCATAAGCTTCATTTAGGTGAGGTTGGTATTTTTGATCAATCAGCTTACGTAATTCGCTGTTCTCTTCTGTGATCGTAATGTTTTTGGTGTTATCGATGAATGTTTCAACTTTTTTCGTCTCTTTGGCCGCGAGTTTGTTGGTGCGATATTTATCGCCATAGAACTCATCGTTACTTAATAGAGTATTGTGGCCATTACAGCTGGTGATGGCACCTTGATCATTGAAGTTTGCCTTTACAAGACCGATAGCCTGCGCTGATTCACCCGCTTGAACGATACATGTTTTACCGCCATCAGGGTTAGCAACAAGGTTTGCGTATGTTCCGTTATCGGCTTTACCTAGGTTTGTGAAATCACCAAGTAAAGTATGAGAGTGACCACCGACAATTAAATCAATACCGTTAACTTTTGACGCTAATTCAACATCCTTTGCATTGCCAATATGAGTGACCGCGACGACTTTAGTAATGCCCATCGCTTTCAATTTATCGACACTTGCTTGAGCCGATATCACCATGTCTGAAAATTCAACGCCGCCCGTTTTGCTGGCGATATCTTTCATATCATCCAGAGCCAAGCCAATAACGCCAACTAAGTCGTCGCCTTTTTTAACGCTTGTCATGTCTGTGATTTGAGTTTTTTTGTTGCCGTCAAATTGGTAAATCAGGTACGGCTGGATATTTTTGTTGCCGTTTAAATACTCGTCACCTTCGATATCGATATTGGCTGCTAGCATTGGGAAATTGATAGATGAAACAAACTCAGCAAGCTTTTCAGTACCAAGATCAAATTCATGGTTACCCATAGCCATTGCATCGATGCCCATCTTGTTAAGCAAATCGGCATTCATCGCACCGTGGTTAAGCTTGAAGTAAGCGCTGCCTTGGAATGCATCACCACCATGAAGAAATAGGAAGCTATCGTTAGCGTCTTTTGCTTGTTGCTTATAAGCGAGTGACTCTTGGTAAACTCGTGGGTAACCACCAAATTCATTGTAAACAAGTTCTTCATTTACTTTGAAGCTTGATTTAACCGCATCAAATGCAGAGTGAGTATCGTTGACGTGCGCGACAGTGAGCTCAAAAGAGTCTTGGGCAATAGCTTGTGCGCCATGCAGGCAAAAGCCAACAGATAATGCAAGAAGAGTGTGATTGAGTTTCATCAGAGAACCTTATTGATTTAATAATGGCGTTTTTATAAATCAATTAGTTACATTAAAAAGTGATCGAGGTAGTAAAAATTTGATTGCTTACTCTATTTTTCATTTATAAATGCGATGAAAGTTTTGCTTTCAATAATAAGAGTAAGCATTGGATGATGTTTGAACAGTCTTAAAGGAGGCATGCAAAGTGAAGGCGTATGAAAAAGGCCGCATGTTTATACGGCCTGTTTTCGTTCTTATAAGGATGGAGCGAACGCCATTAGAATGGGTACCAAAATAGGGTTGGCTCGATAACTCGTTTGGTAATGGCTAACATAACGGTAATGCCGATTATAGCCAATAGAATATAGTCGGTTTTAGTCATAGCTTTCAGGCTATACCATGTCCGTGACTTGTGACGACCAAACCCACGTAGTGTCATCGCATTCGATATTTCATCTGCTCTGTCTAAACTAGAAAAAATCAGCGGACCCAGAATTTTGGCCACGTTTTTCATTCGAGTGAAAAAGGGGGCTTTTTTCGATAACTCCACTCCACGTGCTTGCTGAGCATGCATAATATTGACAAAGTCTTTCTTTACTTCTGGCAAATAACGCAGCGTTAAACTCACGGCATAAGCAATCTTGTATGGCACACCTAAGCGATTTAGGCTTGCCGCGAATTCCGTTGGGTGGGTTGTAAACACAAACACCAAAGCGATAGGGAACATGCTGAAGTATTTTAGAGTCACCGTTAACAAATAAAACAGTGTCTCTTGTGTCAGCGAATAACCGCCCGGTAGAGCAAGCAGTATGGTTTCACTGCCCATGAATTCAGTCCCTTGACTCGGTGCGAGCAAATACATAAATAGGGCGTTGAGTAGCAATACGCTCGCCGTGCCTATGAGAAGTGGTTTGTATACTTGTACTGGGACTTTGGTCATTTTTAATAGCCCCAATCCAACCACTAACAAGCCTGTGATCATACGCAAGTCAAATGTAGTGAGAACTACCGTTACCCATGCCAAAAATAGGATGAATTTAGTGATGCCATTTAGAGCATGCAAAGGGGAGTTGGTATTAATGTAGTTAATACCAAATTTCATTTTAGATGCTTTCATGCTGACCTCTTTCATGTTGAATGAAGTGCTGCATAAATGCGTCCGTTTGGGTGATACCCACCTTAAGTGCGAGTTCGTATAAGCTCGTTGTTGCTAAGTTTGCACTATCCAGTAGCGCTGGTTGGCTGAACACTTGTGTCATTGGAGCATCTGCTATCAGTTTGCTGTCAGAAAATACGATAGAGCGGGTGGTGTACTCCAAAACTAAATGCATATCATGAGAAATGATAACCACAGTAATACCCAACTCACGGTTTAGCTTTTGAATGAATGCCAGCATTGAGGTGTAATTTCGATAGTCTTGACCTGCGGTTGGCTCATCTAAAATCAGAAGTTCAGGCTCAAGAACCAAGATAGACGCGATAGTGACACGCTTTTTCTGCCCGTAACTCAGAGCTTCGATTGGCCAATTGCGATACTTGCTTAATCCACATAGTTCTAATATGTGCATGACTTTCTCTTGAACTTGCTCTTCACTCACTCCTCGGTTACGTAAACCGAAAGCAATCTCATCGACGATCATATGGTGCGAAATCATGTGATTTGGGTTTTGCATGACTACGCCAACTTTCTGGCTTCGCTCAAAAATAGATAGAGTATCTAGATTGATCCCATTAAGTGATATGTTGCCTTCATCAGGATCGATAACCCCCATGATAAGCTTAGTTATGGTGGACTTACCTGATCCATTTTTGCCTAAGATAGAGACAAACTCGCCTCTGTTGACTTGAAAGGAAACGTCTTGAAGGGCGTTCTTCTCACCATCATAAGAGTAAGTCAGATCTTGAATCGATAGAAGTGGCTCAGTGTAGGGCGTAGGTGTTGTTTCTGGGCGAGCATTAAACCAATTATTCAGTGTTTGCTGGTGTTTCTCGATATTGAATGACACGAGTGACGATAAGTTTTCGTCAGCACTAATTGAAGAGTTTGCCGCTTTTAGTGCTGATAAATAGAGCGGTTCACGGATACCATGTTGCCCTAAAAGAGGTGAAGCAAGCAGCTCATTCGGCGTGCAGTCAGCAACGATTTCACCTTGCTCCATCAATATAATTCTATCAACATGGCGATGTAAGACATCTTCTAAGCGATGTTCAATAATGATGATGGTTTTGTGAGTGCTCTTATGCAGTTGATCAATGATTTCAATCGTCGCTTTACCCGTTTTTGGATCTAAGCTTGCCAATGGTTCATCGAACAAAAGTGTGTCGACATCATCAACGAGAACACCACCAAGTGAAACTCGCTGCTTCTGCCCACCAGAAAGATCATGTGGAGAGTGATCGAGCATCTCATCAAGATCGACCATTTTCGCAGTATTGGTGACAATACTGTGCATTTCATTGGTCGCCATCTGCTGGTTTTCCAGAGCAAACGCGATATCTTCACCAATACTAAGCCCAACAAACTGACTATCCGTATCTTGTAATACGGTTCCAATTTGTTCGGTAAATTCATGCATGTCGAAATGACGAGTATCGTGATTATTGAGCGATAGTGTGCCCGATATTTCGCCTTTTATTGCATGTGGAATCAGACCATTTAAACATTGGCCAAGTGTTGATTTACCGCTACCACTTGGACCAATAATGACGATTTTCTCCCCTTGCTCTATCCGTAGATTGATATTTTTTAGCGTCGGTTTATCCAGCGACTCATATCTAAAAGAGAAGTTCGAAAATTCTATTGTCATTGCCGTTTACGCCTCAGTTAGGTTACGGCTTTGTTTGTTTCTTTTCGCCACAGATTTAAGTATGAAGTAACCAACGATAGCGATAAGAACGGTGTTCCCAGCAGCAATAATCGATAACTGAGTAAACACTTTAGTAAATGGTTCTGCATATAAAATGGTATCGAGGAACGCTGAACATCCGTAGCCTGCGATGTTACCGACTAGAGCAAGTAAAACAAATAGAATGAAATCTTTATGATTAAAGTCGCCTTTCTCAATGCGGTTTTGAGTCAATTTAGGGAAAAAGCCAATGACTAAACCAACAATGCCTGAGCCAAGAACCCAAGTGATCCAGACGCCCCAACCTGCAAAAAGGTCAGTGACCCAGTGACCGATGAACCCAACTAAAAAACCGACTAATGGCCCAAAAAGTACAGAGAAAAGGGCTAAAACTGCCATTGCTGGTTTAAGTGTAGTGTTGGCAAAGACTGGTACGCCAAACATTGGCAAGCCGCCAATACCGTAAAGGGCTGCGCCAATTGCGATAACAACCACGGTTTTTGCTGAAAGATTCATAGATAACCTTAATTACTAAAATGTTCTTTTTAAAGAGCGGAATGGATCTGCTTTTATTTGCATTTTTCTATTGAGATTAAATAATAAACAAATAGAAAAATAAGCCGCGCATTATACAGGACAACTGACACCCAAGGGAACCTATGTGTCTAGATGTCTAAAAATAAAAAAAGGCAGCTGAATGTCAGCTGCCGTATACATTTTTTCAGAATGTTTGTATTTAAACCGATTGAGTTACCGAGAGGCGTAGCAAGTAGTTTAGACATCGCTAGTGGTCTAGACGTCACTAATGTCTAAGTACAACTAATGGTTTAAATACAACTAATGCTTTAAATACAAGTAATGGTCTAAATGCAACTAATGGTCTAAATACAAATAGTTTTGCCAGCTTTTCATTCGTATTAACACTTTCCGCATGATGGAGACATGAGTAAAGCTATCGGAATAAACAGCCACTTCGACCGCGGTACCGAGCGGTAAATGGTAATCTGACAGGTCATCATTGACTTTCAATTTCACCAGTACACGACCATTGGTACGTAAAGCTTCCGTTCCAACCAAAGTTCCACGAGCTTGAAATTGGCTCTCACCTATAGCAGGGAGCACATCAATAATCTCACCCTGAAAGACTTTTCCAGGAAGCGCTCTGAATAGGAACTCAGCAGCAAAACCAGGTTGCAAGCGCTGTAATGAATTTTGTCTAAAGGCGGCAGTATAGATTTTTTCTTCAGTGTGGACAAAGGTCGCAACAGGTGCCAAAGGCAGGGGAACCGCCATTACACCAGGTCTTAGGGCCAGTTGAGTCACATAGCCATCAGTGGGTGCTCTGACAATCGTTTGATCTAAATTGAACTCTGCTTGCTGAAGGTCGGCCAGTAATTTTGCAACAGCGGTATTTTCACCACCAATCTCTGAGCTAAGCGCGATTTCAGCTTGATCAAGTTTCGCTTGTGTGACGTTTACAGTCGCTTCGGCCGCTTTATAAGCTTGGCGGCGGGTATCAAGTTGTTGTTCAGTGAATGCGCCTTTATCGTACCCTTTTTGATAACGTAAGAACTCCCGCTTGGCTTTGTCTTTTTCAGCAACGGCTTTGATCTTTGCTGATTCGGCTTCAAAGACATCAGACTTTAGCCCCAGAGCACCTTGGCTTGCTTGTTTTATCTGGGCTTCAATTTTCGCCACTTCAGCCTCAAAAGGAATGGGATCGATTCTAAATAGAACATCTCCTTGCTTAAGCTCTTGGTTCGGCAATACTGGCACTTCCACAACTCGCCCACGAACACCAGACACGACAGGTGTGGTGGTGAACACTTGGTTACCAACTTGGGTGAAAGGGTGATTGTAGTTCATCAACAAAATTAGAGTACCGATTAATACAACACCGCCGAGTACCGCGGTGGGTACCGTCCACTTGTTTAGTGGGATTTTAAATACTTTAAATATCGTGATACACAGAGCGGCATAGGTCATTATCAGAAGTAAGTCCATTATTTATCCTCCTGATTTTGTTGTGCGGTTTGAGATGATGCTAAGGTCGTTTGCCTAGAATCTTGGGCTCGCTCTTGCGAGTCAGGTTGCGAGGGTGCGAATTGGGCGATTTTGATATCAGAGAGCTCTTTTTCAAGTGCCGCAACTTGATCTATCAACACGTCTACACGGTGATGAATATCTTGTTGCTCTTCTTTTATTTTTGCAAATCCCCAGCCTCGATCTTTGCGCCATAATGTTGCCCAAATCCAAAGAAATGGCCAAATCGTATGTAGGGTAAATAGGCTTACCCAGCCTGATACATGAATCGCATCTTGGTGTGGGTGGTCTCGCTCTTTTGCAATCTCATATGGGATGTCATGTATGACGATGACACCATAAAAAATCACAAGAGCAACAAAAATCAAGAGCCCAAGGGCAAAATAGTCTAAAAACATACAGCATCCTTGTGTTTAGTGAAACAGTAAGAAAACGTCTCACATAATATTAGTTAAGTATTTGTTGTAAAATATAAATAATCAACAAAAAGAACTGTGACATATGCGCTAATTCATATTTTGGGTAGAAGAAAAACAGTAACGGTGATATGTCATTGGGTGCTTAGGGGGCGGAGTATGGAGATAATCAGTGAAACGGAGCAATGTGAATGAAAGGCCTAGAACCCAGTTGATCCTAGGCCCAGCCTTACTCTTCTAAACAGACTTGATTACGCCCATTCGCTTTCGCTCTGTATAGCGCTTTATCTGCTCGATAGAAGGTGCGTTGTGTATTTTCACCTTCACGGTGCGAGGTAATACCGATACTGACAGTGAGTCCTCGCTCACCTAGGATCTCATGCCATCCATACTGGAAAATACGTTCACGGTAGTTCTCGGCATGCATTTCGGCTTGTTGCATGTTGACGTTTTCTAAAATCACAAGGAACTCTTCTCCACCAAAACGAACGCATGATGCACCGCTGAATCTAAAGTAGGAGGAGAGTTCATTAGAAACACTGACGATCGCTTTATCTCCGACTAAGTGGCTCAACTCATCATTAATGGACTTAAAATGGTCAATATCGACAACCATTAATGAAAACGTAGTGTCGTGTAGGAGTAAATCTTTTAGTTTTACATCTAACCAACGGCGGTTGTGTAAATTTGTCAGAGGGTCTGTAAATACATCTTGCTGTAGTTGAGCAACGGCATTCTTTTGATTTTCAGTGGTTTCTTTTAACTCACGGTTTTCTTGCTCAGAAAGAATCAACTTGAGTTGTAATTCAAAGCGAGACAGCCTTCGTAACTGAGTCGCTCCCAGTTCACTGATAGGAATATGCTTCATTAAATCAGATTCAATGCGGTAGCCTTTTTTTTCATATTCAAGTGCTTCTTGATACTCATTTTGGCTGGCACTGATGTGGCTTAATGTGTCATAAAACTTCTTTACAACCGCCGATGAAGATTGAATTTTTATACGTTTATGAGTGGTATTCAATACGATAGTGGCCAGTTGTTGCTTACCATCTATGCAGTTTAAACATAATGCTAACTCTAAACGAATCATCAAGGATAACCAACTAGATGAAGCACTGCTAATCGAGTATTGGACTTTTGATAGGGCGAGCAATGCATCGTGATACTGTTTTTTCTGACGAAAGATTTTGGCTTGGTAGAGACGAATTTGGCCGGCTAAAATTTTGTCACTGACGAGAATACTGAGCTCTTCACACTCTAAGAGTAAGTCGTTGGCTGCGTTGATGCGTTTTAGGTTGATGTAACAGGCAACGATATGAAGTTTGTATCGAAGTCTCAATGACCGACTACTTATTGCATGATCAATACTGTCAATCTTTTGGTAATAACGTAGTGCGCGACTGTGGTCACCATAAGCATCGCACAAGTTCCCCATACCTAAAATTGATGCGACATAATCGTCAATAAAGCCATGTTCTACAGCAATGTTAGAGATGCTGATGTATTCAGATAGTGCTGAAGTGTAATCACCAATATCCATTAAACGTTCACTGAGACTCGCTTTTATTGTCAGAATATCATCGACGTCTTCGGGAATGTTTAGTAAGTTAAGCGCACGGCGAAGTTCATCAATACTGGTGCTATGTTGCTTTAACTTTGCGCGGTATTCTGCGCTGATTAAATAGCAATGAGCACGTTCTTTACCTGTCGTCGCGATATGTTTACAGATATGTTCCCAAAATATAATGGCATTTTCACCAGACACGGAAGAAGGATCTAAGCCAGCATCGGAAATTTTGTTGAGTAGCGTTTCCATGATAGTACCTTCTATTGGCTTTCTTCTAATTGCTCAAGGGTGAATGGAAAAGTGAGAATGTCTTGTAGTGTCAATTTTGGTAGTTCGCCTGTTAAACCTTTACGATGCCAAGGGTAGATTTCAATCATTTGACTGAGAACGAGAAATAGCTGGTGTGCCGCGTCACCTTTCTCCGAGACTAGCATCGCAATGCGCTTGCTACTTAAGCGAGAGAGCAGATCATTGTGGTTACACAGTGTATGAGCAATCTCTGTACATACGTCTAAATAAGCCGGATCAGAGTGTTGAAGCATAATTATGGCGTGATTGGAGTGTTTAAGTTCTGTTTTAAATAGAACCAATTGCTCCCACCAGAATGTTTCAGAAACAACGTTTGAATAATGTTTCTGTGGGTCATATTCGTATTGACCACGGATTCTGTTAATTAGCTTACGTGCACGCTGCTCAAGTTGGCGCTTCGAACCTCGAGCTTTATCTAAGCTGACTCGAATGGTTTGTTCATTGAGCATTTTAATAGAGTGCTGGCGGTATTTTTTAAAGGCGATCAGTGCGGCTTCAAAATCACCTTGTTTTTCAGCGACTAAAGATTGTTGAAAGCAAATTTGACTGAGAAGTTCACCATTATCAAAAAGAGAGGCCGATTGTTCAGCATCCAAAAGTAATTTTGTAGCTTCTTTTGGTTTTTTCTTTAATAGTTCAAGCCTTGCTCTGCTGATAAATGAGTGAGCTTTAATCCATGTTAAATTGTGTTTCAGAGCAAGGTCATGAGCTTTTTTCGTTGCAATTTCAGCATCATCTAGCCGCTCAAGACCAAGTAAAGCTAAGCCTCTAAAATCCCATACTTCAGCTTGCCATGTTTTGTCTTGATGACCTTCCAAAGCATCCTGGGCACCATCAAGTACTGATAGCATTTCAACGTAATTATTGAGTAGGTAATAGTCCCATGCGAGAAGAATGCGAGCCTTACCTTCAAGCCAGCCAATTCGAGCACTATTTGCAACGGTGACAGCAAGCTTGTGGGTTGAGCTGGCCAGTTTATGTTCGTTAGTGATTCGCCATACGTTGCCCAGCCCAATAAGACATTCAATTTGAATTTCGACTTCATCAACAAGGGCAGATTGCTCTAACGCATTAATCCAAAATTGTTGCGCAGAGTAGTATTTGGCTTGCCCCCAATATTGCAAGGCATGTACGTGTAGGATTTCAGGGAGGTAGTTATCAGTATCGAGGCGACTTTGCTTAGAATAAGCTTCTTTGATGGTTTTCAAGCCTTTCCTATAATCCATCAAAGACCAATAGCATCGCGCCATAATCATTAATGACTGGATAGCGCCTTCTTGAAAAAGAATCTGCTCTGAACGAACTAGGCACTGTTCAGCGATACGTAATGCATCTTTAGGCTCTGAATCAATGCGTGATTTCAGTTGTTCTATTTCGATTTCTAAAAGAGACTGATTTTTATCCAAAAGTAATATCCATGACTACCGAACATATTGATAATGTGATCATTATATTAGCGTGCTCCTCGATTAGCACTATTTATGGACTTATAAAGGTAAAGTTTGATGTCTAAGCAACAATAATTAGTGCCGACTCACACTTAATACAGCAAAGTGATGAATTGAGATAGCGACAAACTTTCGCCATATCATTAGATTCTAGCCTTAAAGTACTAAGACAGGAGCTGTTTTAATGTGAGAGGATGCTCTGTAAGCTCTAATCTTTGTGCCGCTGTAAGCCCATGCTTATCTTGGTAGCATAAATTGTGCCAAGCTCTGAATATATCGAGAAGAGGAAGTAATCCTCCAGGGCGCAGCTTGCGTCTTGGCTCGTTTATGAAGTTATCAAAAAGAAGTTGGAAGCGTTGCTGGTAAAACTCAGTCTGTTTTACTGACGCCTTGCTAAGCCAATGTTTTGGCGCATGGTTTTCACCTGCAAGATAGCAAATGCCTTTATGAGCAGAGCCTTGATTGGATATTGCCCAACGATCTCGCCACCATCCCATATGCACGATATCTGTTTTTTCAAATTCAGTATCGTTGCTCCAGCCGTTATCTTCTTCCACATACATTAAGTCAACGTTTTGACTCAATATTCGCGGTAAGCATACGCTAAGAGCGGCAGAACGAAGAACAGGATCTTGTGGCATATAAATCGAAACGCGCTTATTTTCGTTACACATATCTAGCACATGTAGAAAATGTGCATATGACGTATAAGGCGGTCGAATAAGTGCCCCTTTTGATGGATAGTTGAATATTGTGAGGTTCCCCATTGGGTCCTCGACATTTCCACGAGCCAAAATGGTTTGATACTGTTGGTCTATTCTTTCACGTAATAGAGGTGAAGGTGCCGGCGTTGGTAAATTCGCTTCTGAAGAGTGGTCTCGAGAGACAAACCGTGAAGGTGTGCTGTAAGGGTCATGATCGACTGAACCTTCAGGTTCTTCACCAGAAGAGTAGTTTACGTGTTGACATAAAATGTAGCCAGAGTGGGCTTCGCCTGTCGCAATCCATAATACGCCATTACTGCTTTTAGGTTGCAATGGCATATAGTGAGAAGCAAATTCAAATGATTCTGCATGATTTACCCAACGAGCATCGATCATCGCCAGTTTACGACGGCAGCGACTTGCAATATGGTCAACATGGTCGTAGAACGTCTTTGGGTTGATTGAGAGTTTTCGGCAGATTTCACGTACGGAGTAACTCATAAAGAGCAACCCAAGTAAGTTTTCTTGAAAGGCTAGTTTTTTATTGATACCAGACCATTTGTCAACAAACGTGGATTGGCACTGTTTGCAACGGTATCGCTGACGATCACCACTGAAACCAAAAGCATGGTAGAGGTGTTTGTGGGTGTGAACGGATAGACCAAAGTTCTCACACTCGCCGTTACGACAAGCGGGAAGGCCATCACTATGAAGTTGTCTTAACCTATGTAACTCGTTAAGAACTTCTTGGTTGTTAAGTAAGGGGGGGAAAGCTCCACACTCACGACAAACCATCGCCGGACGCTTAGGGTTCGCATGTTGCAAAACGTAACGTTTTGCGTCGCTCAATCCAAAGTTGTCACACGCCAATGTTTTACAAAAGTTGAGTTGTAAACCATCTGCGTCTTTTGGCAGTTTGCCGTTGGACACGATCGCCCCCTCGGGATATTCAGGCTGCCAAGTTTTACCTCAGCAGCAAAATGAATTTTTATTAGATGTTGATTGCTGTTTCTAGAGCAACTTTCATCATGTCATTGAATGACTTTTGACGATCTTCAGAGCTTAGTTTTTCGCCACGGATGATGTGGTCAGAAACGGTAAGGATTGTCAGTGCTTTTGCACCTAAGTCAGCAGCAACACCGTAGATACCCGCTGCTTCCATATCAACACCTAGGATACCTAGTTTTTCCATTTTGCCGAATAGGTCAGCTTCAGGAGTGTAGAAAAGGTCTGCAGAGAATACGTTACCAACTTTAACTGGAACTTCTTGTGCACGAGCTTGGCTTACTGCTTCTTCTAGAAGACCGTAATCAGCAATTGCAGCGAAATCGTGGTTGTTGAAACGAATACGGTTCACTTTAGAGTCTGTAGAAGCACCCATACCGATAACAACGTCCATTAGTTTAACGTCATCACGTACAGCGCCACAGCTACCTACACGGATTACATTTTTAACACCGAATTCTGCAATAAGTTCGTGAACATAGATGCAGCACGATGGGATACCCATACCGTGACCCATTACTGATACTTTTTTACCTTTATAAGTACCTGTGTAACCAAACATATTACGAACGTCACATACCTGTTTTACATCATCAAGAAAAGTTTCTGCGATGTATTTAGCGCGTAGTGGGTCACCTGGCATTAGTACTGTTTCAGCGAAATCACCAGCTTGAGCATTAATATGAGGGGTTGCCATAGTTGTATCTCCAAAGTTTTTATCGTGGTGACAAGGATTTAAAATTCAAATCACCAATTCTGTTGAATCTGTTTCTGTCTGTTGAAGCAATAATAGCTAGATATTACGGCCTACCTTGAGACATTCATCACAGAATAGTGCAAGGTGCACTACATTGCCAATATTGATAACTCTTTTTGTTGAAAGTTGTAAGGCAATCGATTTGCTGTGTGAATTACTAATAGTGGTTGTACGAAAATATTTTTTGTACAATCAGTTTTGGCATGCTATAAGTTATACGTAGGTTAATTTTGTATAGTTTTGGGGGTGTTTATGTCGCATATTGAGATCGGAGTGAGTGCATGTATCATTGGAAATCCAGTCAGATTTGATGGAGGAAGTAAATTAAATCATTTTCTTGCTCGGGATCTTGTTGACTATTTTTCTTTTGTGCCCGTTTGTCCTGAAGTTTCTATAGGTATGCCGACACCAAGACCGGCAATACGGTTGGTTTCTGACGAAGAGCGAATTCGCTTACTGCAAAGTCAAGACAGTTCGAAAGACCATACCGACAATATGATTCAGTTTTCGAAACAGAAAGTTCAAGATCTTGGTAAAAAAGAGCTGTGCGGTTATGTTGTATGCGCTAACTCTCCGACATGCGGCATGGAGCGTGTAAAAGTTTACCAAGGTAACCAAGCGCAAAAAAATGGTGTTGGCTTATTTACACAAGAGTTGATGGAGCAAATGCCGTGGTTGCCTGTAGAAGAAGATGGAAGGTTACAAGACCCTGTATTACGCGAGAATTTCATTACACGAGTCTATAGCTTGCGAGATTTCTATGATTCGATGGGGGGCGATCCAACGCCCGGAAAAATCGTTGCTTTTCATTCTCGCTATAAATTGAGCTTGATGGCTCACCATCCTGAGTCATATAAATCACTAGGTCGTTTGGTGGCACATATTAAAGATTACGATGAGAATGAGTTTTACCAACGTTATCGTACTGAATTCATGCAAGCGATAAGAAATCGAGCAAGCAGAAAAAACAATACTAATGTTCTGATGCATATCCAAGGCTATTTCAAAACACTGCTTACTGGGACGCAAAAAGCGGAACTGTGCCGTGTGATAGATCAATACCGAACCGGCTTGCTTCCGATCCTTGCACCGTTAACTCTAATTAATCACTACTTAGAGGCGTTTCCTGACTCGTATTTACTACAGCAAAAGTATCTCCAACCGTATCCGCAAGAACTAGGATTACGCTATGCACTATGAATCTGATCATGAAAAATGTGAGTCAGAAGATCATAAGTTGTATGCCATACGCGAAGTGTCTGAGTTAACAGGAGTTAAACCCGTGACACTTCGGGCGTGGCAGCGACGCTACAATTTAATTAAGCCCCAACGAACCGAAAAGGGGCATAGGCTTTATACGCAGGGTAACATAGAGACGATTAAGTCGATTCAAAGCTGGCTGGCGAAAGGCATCTCCATAGGGAAAGTTAAACCGCTGCTTGAATCTGAGCAGATAAATAGTGCCGGGGCCGGAACTCAAGCAAGTACCTCACCGGTTTTAGAAGACGTTGATACATTGATCTCAGCATTAGCCTCTTTAAATAATGGGAAGGCAGAATCGATCGTTAGCATGGTATTAAAAGAGTACCCGTTAGACATCGTGACCGAGCAATTTGTATTCCCTATTTTGGATGCGCTGGAGCTTGTCAAAGGCCCGCAGCGAACCATTCAAAAAAGCCTGTTTCAGTCAATTATGCTCACGCGATTGATCTCAATTATTGAGGCGGAGAGGAAAGCGGCACATAAAGGGAAATGTTTATTTGTCAATTTGGATCCGATTGGCAGTATACCGGCATGGCTTTCGTGCTTGAAATTGAGTGAAATGGGTTTTTACATGGTTATGCTAGATGGGGTAGAAAGTGTATCTGCTTTACTCAAGCATGAAACCGTTACCAGCTTTTCTCATGTACACTTTTTTTCTAATCGAGCATTGGCAGATAAACAAGTCGCAATATTGACAGCGTGGATGAGTCACGCTGAGCAGGAAGTCTCGGTATCTGACGTTATTGATAAGCTGTATCTGCCATCCGAAGAAATAGCGAGCAGTGACTGAATTTAAGCAGTATGGATGCAGGGAAGCACTTTGTAAGATCAACTATCTCGCCTCAATAGTTGATAAAACAGTCGAAAGAGAGATAACCTTGTAAAAGATAAAGTGCTAAGGAATAACGAAAAATGCTGCGATTCAAACCGTTAGGGCTACTACTAACACTCATTTTAGGCGTGACAAATGGAAGCCATGCTGCCACGTTTGAGTTACCTGAAGATGACAGCCATATCGTTGGTCGTTTGCAACTGCATGTTGTTGAAAAAGGCGAGACCTTAGCCAAAGTGGCCAAGCAATATGATGTTGGTTTTTTATCATTAATGGCTGCAAACAAAGGCGTTGATCCCTTCCTACCCCTTGAAGGGTATGTACTTACTATCCCCTCACAACTGATACTTCCTCAAGTTCCGCGAAAAGGTATTGTCATTAACCTTGCTGAATTGAGGCTTTACTATTTTGAACCTTCCCTGAATCAAGTCCATGTTTTCCCCGTTGGCATTGGCAGGGTTGGACGCGACACACCAGAAATGGAGACGAAAATTAGTCA
The DNA here is from genome assembly GCF_005146325.1 of Vibrio genomosp. F6. NCBI lineage: Bacteria > Pseudomonadati > Pseudomonadota > Gammaproteobacteria > Vibrionales > Vibrionaceae > Vibrio > Vibrio genomosp. F6. The sequence goes on from NZ_SYUT01000024.1 coordinate 255,247, forward strand.
AAAAAGAGCGAATCCGACTTGGACTCCTCCCACCTCAATCCGCAATGAGTACTTAGCAAAAGGCGTTGAGCTACCCGCGGTTGTGCCGGCAGGTCCCAACAATCCGTTAGGGGAGTTTGCTTTGAGACTTGGGTATGGCGCTGGAGATTATTTGATCCATGGAACTAATAAAGAGTTTGGTATTGGCTTGAGAGTGAGTTCTGGTTGTATTCGTATGGAACCTCAAGATATCAAGTGGCTTTTTGAAAAGGTAAGTAAAGGCGAGAAAGTGAAAGTGATTAATCAGCCGATTAAAATCGCCCTTGAACCGGATCGGAGCGTGTTTATTGAGGCTCATGAGCCATTAACTCGCAGTGATGGAACGCAACAACCTCTTACCCTTCCTATTGAGTTAAATTGGTGGTTGGAAGAGTTTCAACTGTCAGATAGTAAAGCGAAGGCTGTCATTTTGGCGCAAAACGGTTTGCCTGTAGAAATAGCAGCACCTACTGAATAGCAGGTGCTGGAACAAAATAAGGACGCTTATTTTGTGTAAGACTGCGCAATGTTATCGATACGCTCATTTGCACGAGCCGCTTCTTCTTGTGCAGACATTGCCGCGTCCGCTGCCATTTTTGACTTCATTTCAGCGTCAGCTTGCTCACCTTTAAGAGATGCCACTTCTTGGCTTAGTTGAGACACTTTGTTATTTAGTTCATCCATCTTTGCCATGCTCGCTTCATCTGGCCCTGAAGCACACCCAGCAAGAAGTAGTACTGATGTTGTTGCAGCAGCAAGTAACATTTTGTTCATAGGAACTCCTTGTTCAATAAGTATCGAATCGCGCGCTATACATTCTTCATCATATAGTCGCATCACCTTGATTGTAGCGACTAATTATCAATACACCTAGTTATCTGATGATAAAAAGTTCAATAGTTGAAGTAAGTATCGTTCAGATATTGAACATTCTTATATCTGAGAATCAACAGAGGGAGGCTGAAGGCGGTACTTTCAATTCCATATAATTTTTATGTGATCTCTATCTATAATGGCTGCTTTTGCGTTATCATATCGTGTTAACCAATTTTTATATCGAATCATTAAGACTGGAGAGTCCATTGCACTTTAAAGATTTAAGCCTAGACAATCGCTTACTTAAAAATCTGAAACACTACGACTTTAAAAAAGCGACAAAGATCCAACAACAAGCGATTCCTGTTGTTATTGCAGGAAAAGATTTGTTGGCTTCGTCAAAGACGGGATCAGGCAAAACCTTAGCATTTGTTTTACCTATGCTGCATAAGGCTCTCAAAAATAAAGCATTTTCTGCAAGAGATCCTCGTGGTGTGATTTTGGCTCCGACACGTGAACTGGCGAAACAAGTTTACGGTGAGTTGCGCTCAATGCTGGGTGGATTGTCTTATGATGCGACCCTAATTCTTGGTGGTGAAAACTTTAACGATCAAGTTAAAGCGTTACGCAAATACCCACGCTTTATTGTGGCTACTCCTGGTCGTCTTGCCGATCACCTTGAGCACCGCTCTTTGCATTTAGATGGTGTCGATACGCTTATTCTTGATGAAGCGGATCGTATGTTAGATTTAGGCTTTGCACCTGAATTACGACGCATTCATAAAGCGGCAAAACACCGTCGTCGTCAAACGTTAATGTTTTCAGCAACGTTGGATCACGCGGAAGTTAATGATATTGCATCTGAAATGCTTGATTCACCAAAACGTATTTCTGTTGGTGTTTCGAACGAAGAACATAAAGACATTACTCAAAAATTCTATCTTTGTGATCACTTAGATCATAAAGAAGCAATCCTCGACCGTATTATTGAAGAAGCTGAATACCGTCAGGTCATGATTTTTACAGCAACTCGTGTGGATACTGATCGTTTAACTGAAAAGCTAAACGAGAAGAAGCTTAAAGCCGTCGCTCTGAGTGGTAATTTAAACCAAACTCAACGTAATGCGATCATGAGCCAATTTGAGCGTGCAGTCTTTAAGATCCTTGTGACTACGGATGTCGCTTCTCGTGGTATCGATATTCCAAACGTGAGCCATGTTATCAACTTCGATATGCCAAAGCATACGGAAGAGTATGTTCACCGTGTAGGTCGTACTGGCCGTGCTGGTAATAAAGGGGATGCTATCTCTCTAGTTGGACCAAAAGATTGGGATAGCTTCAAGCGTGTAGAAACCTACCTACAACAAGATTTAGCTTTCTCTGTACTAGAAGGATTGAAAGGTAAATTCAAAGGTCTTCGCCCGCGTAAGCCTGCCTTTAAGAAAGGTGGCCCTGCAAAAGGTAAAGCGAAAGCGAAATCAGCACAGACTCCGAAAAAACCAACTCAACGTGATAAGAGCTTCCATAAGAATGTTGCAGTGGGTGATTCTGTCTTTATTCCAAAGAAAAAACCTGCGAAGCCTGCGGTAGATAAGCCAGCAGAAGAGTAGAGTTTGAATTAAAAAAAACCGCCAATTTGGCGGTTTTTTTGTTTCTAGTGTTTAGCTTTTTCTTATGTGTATTACTTAAACTTTAAAGTAATCAAGTTCCAGTTTTTGCTTCTCAGCAAGGTTGGATAGCTCATGGCTAGCCGCTGCTGCTTGAGTGACGCCAGTTACGTTTTGACTAACTAAATCGTAAATGTTTGAAATGTTGCGATTAATATCTGCTGTTACATGGCTTTGCTCTTCTGCTGCCGTTGCAACTTGAGTATTAATCGAAGCAATATCACCGACTGATTCGCTAATCTCAGATAGTGCGTGGTTCACTTGATTTGCAAGCTGTTGGTTCTCTTCTAACGTGGTTAAACTTGAAATCATGCTCTCGTTAGCTGAGCCAGACTGATGTTGGAGCTCTTCGATGATGGCCTGAATTTCTTGTGTTGATGATTGAGTTCTTGCTGCTAGTAAGCGAACTTCATCAGCAACGACAGCAAATCCACGGCCGCTTTCGCCTGCGCGAGCCGCTTCAATTGCCGCATTAAGCGCCAGTAAGTTCGTCTGTTCTGATATGCCTTGAATCACTTCAATCACATTGCCAATTTTTTCAGACTGTTCTTTCAATGAGCTAACAACACCCGCAGCGTCGCCCAACTGGTCTGCCATTTTCACATTTGCGCGGTTACTCTCTTCAAATAACTTCATGCTGTGTGAAGCACTTTCATCGGCTCGTTTTGATGCTGCATCGGCATCTACGGCATTGCTGTTTACGTTAGATGCCGTGCTTTCTAATTCATTGACCGCAGAAGCCACTTGTTCCACTTCTTGCTTTTCTTGATCTGAATTGGCACTTGATTGAGTCATGACCGCCGCCAATTCTGTTGATGCAGACGCTACTTCAACACTGATGCGGATAAGGGAGTCTACAGTATGACGCAGTTGTTCAACCGTTGAGTTTACGTCATGACAGAGATCGGTAATTTCATTCTTGCCTTCAATATCTGCTTTCACACGCAGGTTACCTTTGGCGATCTCTCGCATTGTACCTTGGAGTTTGCGAATTGGAGTCACAATGATGCCTGCTAATAACCAGCCGCTTATCAATGCAATGGTAAGAACAACAATCAAGCCAATAGTGATCGCGCTAAGAGTACTTGTGTGTTTTTCGGTATTGATGCGTAAATCATCAAGAGAGATCCTGTTTAACTTATTTGAAAGTGCGTCAATCGCGTTAACCATCTTCGCACCAGCATCGCGATATTCAGCCGATGCTCGATTGTATTGTTGTTGGAAACTGTCCGTTAAATTTGTCGCGGAATGCTTGGTTTTTAATAGAGGGATCATGGTGTTGCGTGAGTAGTCGACGTAGGCATTCATCGCTTCACGCATCGCTTTTACTTCAGGTTGTAATGATGGAACACGGTCCAGAACATCAAGCTGATCTAGGTTTGCTTGCTGATTTGTCTTCAATTTTCCTGAAAGCAACTCGACTTCATTTGGATCAAATAAGCTGTAAATTGCGCTGATACGCATGGCATAGGTATTGTCGACAATGGTGCTCAGCCCGTCTTTATACACGATGACATCTTCAGTCGATGTTGTAACGTCATTGAATGCTTCTTCTAATTTTTGACCACCAAACGTGATTCCAATAAGCAGAAGAACAACTGTGAAAAGGACAGGGACAATGACCTGCACCTTTATGGATAGATTACTGAGTAGTTGACGCATAAAAGCCTCTATTTAACGTTGTATAAATAATAGAAAATTATTCTGTAATGTTCGAAAACGAAAGTGTTATTGGCTCAATGATCTTTGCCTATGTAGTCGATAACACTGTGATGTTGCTTCCATTGAAAGATAAGTTTCAGACTAACACTATTTATCTTTCTACCCAATAAGTAGTAATCATTCATTTTCGTTATTTTTCGTATTGATCGATAAATTCAAAAAATAATTAAGGGAGTAAACGGTATTTACGCTGTCATAGAGGCTTCAACGAACTGAAACACAACTGTCACATAACCTGCCTAAAGTGAGCATCGTCAAATGAAACACAACGGCAATAAGGCCACTAAAGGAATTTGTGATGAAAAAAACAGTAATCGGCGCAATCGCTCTATTCGGTGCTTTAACAGTGACTTCAGTTTCAGCAAAAGAAACTATTTCTGCGGTAGGTTCCAGTAGCGTAACACCGCTTATGGAAGTGTTTTCTGAAACATACATGAAATCGAATTCAAATGTTTATATTGAAGTGCAGGGGCCGGGTTCTTCTGCAGGCGTTAAAGCGGCAAAAAATGGGTCAGCAGATTTAGGGATGTCATCTCGCAATCTAAAAAGCTCTGAAAAGGAACCTGAATTAAAAGAACTGGTCATTGCTCGTGACGGTATTGCGGTCGTAGTAAACCCTAAAAACGGCATTCAACAGTTGACGGCTGAACAGGTTACAGCAATCTATAAAGGCGAAGTGAGTAACTGGAAAGATGTTGGTGGTGCAGATAAGCCAATCGTTGCGATTACTCGTGATACCGCGTCAGGCACTCGTGGTGCATTTGAAGATATCATGAATTTGAAAAAGAAAATATCAGGTGTAAAAGTGTCAGCTATTTCGCAACGAGCACAAGTTGCTAATGGTAATGGCGCACTGAAAACAATGGTCGCTTCTAACCCATATGCAATTGGCTATATCTCTTTAGGTACAGTGGATAATTCAGTACATGCATTACCTATTGATGGTACTGCCGCGACAGTAAGTAATGTTAAGAATGGCTCATACAAAGTAGCTCGTCCATTCCTTGTTCTTTATAAAGAAGGCAAGCCTTCAGCTTCTACACAGCAGTTCCTTGACTGGATGGTTACCGATGAAGCTCAAGCATTGGTTGCTAAAAAAGGTTACATCTCAGTTAACTAGAATAAATCATTATTGCTCAGTCCACATTTCGGGCTGAGCCTTTTTTACCCATATCGAATTATCGACATATGAGTATTTGGTTATGACCATCGCAACAAATAGTGAAAAGCTTATGAATAGCTCATCGATCTCAGTTAAACGTGGATTACGGACGAAAAAGCGGGTTGATTGGAAAGAACGTATTTTTCACGGTTTATTTTTAACCAGCGCGATTATCGGCATTGTGTCATTGTCCGTTATTGCTTATTTCATTTTTAAAGAGAGTATCCCTGCATTTCAAGCGGTCGGTGTTTCAGGCATCGTTCTTGGACAAAACTGGCTTCCACCTGCGCTTTATGGTGTTGCAACAATGATTGTTGCCTCTGTGGTTTCAACGTTAGGTGCAGTGGTGGTTGGAGTCCCAATTGGCTTACTAACCGCGATCTTCATTGCTGAAATTGCACCAAAGCCACTGGCTAATATTATTCGTCCTGCGGTTGAGTTACTCGCGGGTATTCCTTCGGTGGTATACGGCTTTTTTGGTTTGGTGATCATCGTCCCTCTTATTCAGAATATATTCCAAGTTCCTGCGGGTAATACGATTTTGGCTGGAATTATTGTATTGGGTATCATGATTCTGCCAACGGTTATAACGGTATCAGAGACGTCAATACGCGCCGTTCCAAGTGCTTACAAAGAGGGTTCTTTGGCGCTAGGGGCATCAAAGATATTTACTATTTTTAAACTATTAGTTCCTGCCGCTCGTTCTGGGATCATGACGGGTGTGATTCTTGGTATTGGCCGTGCGCTAGGAGAAACGATGGCGATTATCATGGTGATGGGAAATGCGCCTGCAATGCCTGAAGGCATTTTAGACTCTGCTCGAACGTTGACGGCCAATATCGCAATCGAAATGTCTTATGCCAGCGGGATCCACGCGAATGCACTGTATGCGACTGGCGTTGTATTACTGGTTTTCATCATGTCACTAAACGCTGTTTTACTGTATTTAAATCGTGAAAAAGCGAGGTAACTATCATGACTTCACAAAATATGACCACCTCAGAGAAAAAAGCGATGTCGGCGTCAACAGCACCCGATAAATTGAAAAGTACAAAACTTAAAAAACAGCGTCAGTTCAAAGATAATGTATTAAGTGTCTTTATTTGGGGCGCTTCAGCATTAACAGTAGGCTTCCTGTTTTGGATCATGTGGTACATCCTTTCAAATGGTTTGCAGCATGTTGATTGGAATTTTGTTACCGATGACTACACACGAACAGGGGATGAACACGGAATTTTCCCGATGATTATCTCGACGATCTATATGGTGATCGCGTCGATTTCAGTCGCCGCACCGCTTGGGATCATGACGGCAATCTACTTAACGGAATACGCCAAAGTGGGCAGTAAATTGGTTAAGATTATCCGTTTCTGTACCGAATCATTAGCGGGAATTCCATCGATCATATTTGGTCTATTTGGTATGACTTTCTTCGTGGCAATACTTGGGTTAGGTTTTTCCATTTTGTCGGGAGCATTAACGCTGAGTATTTTGATTCTTCCTGTCATTATTCGAACAACGGAAGAGGCTCTAATGGCAGTGCCGCAAACGTATCGAGAAGGATCTTATGGGCTAGGCGCTCCAAAAATTTATACGATTTGGCGTTTAATTCTACCAAGTGCCATGCCTGGGATTTTGACTTCCGTCATTTTGAGTATTGGCCGTGTTATTGGAGAGTCGGCACCTGTATTTCTTACCGCAGGTATGGTGGCGCGTATCCCAGATAGTTTATTGGATTCAGGAAGAACGTTAACGGTTCACCTGTATAAGCTCACCACGGAACTATTTTCTATTGAAGAGTGGAACCAAGCCTATGGCACGGCAACTGTATTGATTGTAGTGGTGTTACTGATCAACACCCTGACCAAACTGATAGCCAGTCGCTTTAATACTGCAACGTATTAAACATTGAGTACTTCAAGTACATAGTCGCTATCAGCCACAACAGAATTTAAGAGAACTTAAAATATGAACAAATTTGATATTCAAGACCTCGATCTTTTTTACGGTGAAAATCAGGCACTAAAAACCATTAACTTACCTGTACCAGTGCGCCAAGTTACGGCATTGATTGGTCCGTCGGGCTGTGGAAAATCAACATTACTTCGGTGCTTAAATCGAATGAATGATTTAATTGAAGGTGTGAAGATCACTGGTCGACTTGAAATGGATGGTGAAGATATTTACGGCAATATTGATGTCGCCGATCTCCGCATCAAAGTCGGCATGGTATTTCAAAAACCGAACCCTTTTCCTATGAGTATTTACGAAAATGTTGCGTATGGATTACGAGCTCAAGGCATCAAAGATAAGAAGCATATCGATTCCGTGGTTGAGCGTTCGCTACGTGGTGCCGCGCTTTGGGATGAAGTAAAAGACCGATTGAAATCACATGCCTTTGGTTTATCTGGCGGTCAACAACAACGATTATGCATTGCTCGTACTATCGCAATGGAGCCTGATGTCATTTTAATGGATGAACCAACATCCGCGCTTGATCCTATTGCAACCCATAGAATTGAAGAGCTGATGGAGGAGCTGAAAAAAGAGTATACGATCGTTATCGTGACTCACTCAATGCAGCAAGCAAGACGTATCTCTGATCGTACGGCTTTCTTCTTAATGGGAGAACTAGTGGAACATGATGATACTGCCGTTATTTTCAGTGAACCTAAAGATGACAGAACAAAAGGCTATGTTAATGGTGATTTTGGTTGATATGCAATCATGCGCTAGTAGTAAATTCTAAGAAATCACTATAAAAATATATGCGATGAATTTTGCCTCACTTTATGTGGGGCTTTTTTTTGGAAACAAAATCCCAATAATGTCTAAGTACTCTAGGATGTTGCAAATAGAGTTTCAAAAATGCGGTGCATTTAACAATCGACATTTAACGCCATTGATTGCATATGGTTTTTTGAGCAATGATCCAGCCATTAGATGACATTATTGGGGTCCCTTGGTGTATATAAAAACGTTCTCAAAACAAGTTTCAGCAGTAAGAGATCATAGAGTGTTGGCTGAGGTGTTATTTGCTTACCTTCAAGAGGAGCTAAGTATCGAGGGCGCGCTCATTTTTCGTGATCCTATTTATAGTCCACGAACTGTCCCGTTATTCTCAATTGGTACTTTTTCATCACTCATCTCTTATCCATCTACTTTTTGGAAGTGGGCGGCACAGTTTGATACTGCGGAAGGATTCATACCTATCGCCATGAATAGCTGTATATGGGATGAGAAACCAAAGCATGAATGCTCTTATGTCATGATGCTGGATAATTCAACGGCTTCTCGAACTTACATTATCATTCAAGGTATTAAAGATGAGAGTGTCGAAAAAATATTTGAATCTACATTTGAGTTTTTACAAATTGCGGCGGCAAAATGGCAATGCGTGCGAGCTGAAAAAAATGCGGCTTTAGAGATTAAAAATCGAGATGTACGTGAAGCGCAATACCTCGATGAGATTAAAATGCGCGAACAGTTTGTAAACAACATGAAGTTGGTACAAAAGGTCGCCTTAGAGCTGTCTAATCCAAAATCCCTTGATGAATTATATAAAGCAGCAGTCGAAGCGGTACGTGATCAGCTTGGCTTTGATCGTGCGGTATTCATGTTACTTGATATGAAGAAGCGATGCTTCAGTGGGACTTATGGAACGGACGAATTTGGGAAAACAAACAGTGAACATCAGACCCAGTATGATATTCATCAGCTAGAAGAAGAGTACATTGAAGGGTTATTCAGTAAAAAAAAGAATCTGGTTGTGATCGAAAATGCCCCTCTCTACACGGCTGGTAAAGTGGTCGGGCAGGGGTGGAATGGCATGCTGATTTTAAGAGAAGCGGGAGAGGCTTTTGGTTGGATCGCAATGGATAATTTGGTTCATCGCAATGCAATTACTGATTATCAGAAACAGATGTTGGAGTCTTTTGGTTCGCTTCTGGCGCAAATATATATCCGTAAGCGCCAAGAGCAGAGCGTTCGTATGCTGCACTCTAGTATTGTCGAGCTTTCGAGGTGCGCGACGGTAAGTGAAGTTTGTAAGTCCGCCGTCACCTTTGCGATTCAACATTTAGGTATCGATCGTTTAGCCGTTTTTCTAACCGATGAAAAATGCTCTTATATGCAAGGTACATGGGGGACTGATACTCAAGGCAATGTGGTGGATGAATCCTACTATCGAAGTGAAACCACGAATAAATCGATCGTGAATCAAGCGAGATCGGTACCAAACGAAGTGGCTTTTGAAGAGTCAGTTCCTGTTTACCATGATTGTAAAATTGTAGGTTTTGGGTGGACATCAATGACGATGCTGACCAGTAATAGTGGTGTCCCTATCGCTTTTATCGCCGCAGATAATTTGCTAACTCGTAGTCCATTAACGTCCCAGTTGAGAGAAATGATCCGTATGTTTGCGTCAAGCTTAGCCGAAGTGCTTCAGCGAACGGAAGCGCAAGAGGCGATCCGAGAGTTGAACGAAAACTTGGAGCAAGAGGTCTCTAAACGAACTCATGAATTAGAACAAGTGAATAGGCAGCTTGAGGTGCTTTCAAAAATGGATCCTCTGACCCGCTTAGGCAACAGAAGAATGTTGGATTATCACTTGGAAAAATTATGTGAAATAGAGAGCGAGAGGGAACTCACTTTTGGGGTCATCATTCTTGATATCGATCATTTCGGGCTGTTCAATAATTATTATGGTCACCTTGAAGGGGATATCGCCTTGATTCGAATCGGCAATATCCTTGAGCGATATGCTTCAGGTGAAGATCAAACATTTTGCCGCATTGGTGGTGAAGAGTTTGCATTATTACTTGTAGATACCACCGAAAGAGAAGTGGAAGAGAAAGCGGAAGCGATACGTCAAGGTATCGAGAATGAGAACATTAGGCACATTGATAACCCTGACAATACATGCTTAACGGTATCCATCGGGTACACATGGACCACAATGACATCGGCGAACTTTAATTTTGACTCGCTATACAATAAAGCTGACGAAGCTCTATATCATGCCAAAAGGTCAGGACGAAATTGTGTGAGTTGTTTGGACCTATCGAGTGAAAATGCTTAGTTGAGTGGAATGCTTAGTTGAATGAAAATACTTAGTCGTGTGACGCTGACATAGAAACATTTGATTTATCTTAGTTGGAATGTCGAGAAGGTCAGAGTTTCGGGATGTAACGAGGTAGCTTGTTTTGCTTCTGCTATGTTTAATAAATATCAGGTTTATTAAATATCAAAAGCATAAGGGCATCAAAATGGAATTTGATTGGGTTGAATGGTTTGGTTATTTAGCTTCGCTTGTGGTACTCGTCTCATTAACCATGACGTCGATTATTAAATTACGGGTGATTAATTTTATTGGTTGTTTGTTATTTGCGGCCTTTGCCTATTTCATTGATTCATACCCCACCATGTTAATGAACCTTGGAATAGCGGGGATTAATGTGTATTACCTCTACAAAATTAGCCACACCAAAGAGAAGTTTAAACTGATTTCGGCGTCGGTTGGTTCTGAATATTTTGAGCACTTCATTACAGCAAACCGCGAAGATATAGAGCGGCAAATATCGACAGAAGAGTTACAGTCAGCAGACACCGCTTTTTATATGCTTCGTAATAACAGTATTGCAGGGTTGTTGGTGGGGAAGAGAGAGCAAGATGGAGTACTGAACGTCTTACTTGATTATGTCACGCTAGAGTATCGTGATTTCAAAATTGGCCAGTATTACTTTAAAACGCATCCTGATGTGATAAAAAGCCGAGGGTTCAATTCGTTACACGCGCACGCAAATAGTGATGAACACCGCACTTACTTAGAAGCGGTAGGGTTCCTGCCTTCGGACGCGGATGATCAGTTATTTATTAAGTATCTGTAATTTCAATTACCCTAATGAATCAGATAAAAGGGAGCCAAAAATTCATTTGGATCCCTTTTCTTCACTTTAACTGCTATCTCGTATTAATAACTATCTCACCTCAAAAGCGACCACCTCACACCAATCTGTCATGCCGCAGTTGTGATAGTTATCTTCATTTAAAGTTTCGCTAGCACTGATTTGTGTTTCGACTCTTGCGCTGTAGCGCTGGTTTTCATCACTTTTTTAATCAATTTAAGCAATGACTTGTTATTCCACTGAGACCGAATTTCCCCATAGTGGCTTTCATGCATTCGCTGAAGTTCATTCTCCATCGCATGGCGAACATCTATGTCTAAATTGACTTGGGAGTTCATCCAACTAGAGACAGCTTGTTGAATACGAATCGGATCACCGGCATCAATGGTTTGCAGTATGCCAAGGTCTTGAGGGGCGAGCTCGGCTTTGCTTGCTTGTGTTCCGACATTTTTTGGCTTGGTTCTCCAAATCTTGATGGCAATAAGCAAGGTGATTAGCCATAACGTGGCAAACATATAAGTCAGATATGGCCAAATGCCGGCATCAATAACCGTGATGGTTTGTGTTTCAACAGGCACAGCCTTAGTTGGCGCGTTTGGCAAAGTCAGAGCCGTTTCGTTACCCGGTTTTACCTCTAAGGTTAGTCCATTAATATTCGCTGTTTCCTGTTGTTTTAACTGAGTATTCCACCATGGGATTTTTACAGAAGGAAGTGTCACACTGCCTGTCGATTTCGGGATCAACACTTGCTTCACTGTCATTACGGTTTGACCCTGATCGGTGATGTCAAATTGAGGTTTTTCATCATAGACTCTAAGAGAGTCTGGATACGTTACATTCAAATTCGGCAATTGAGTTTCAGACAATCCATCAACGGTTAAAGAGATGGTTCGAGTGAGTGATTCACCAACTTTGGTATCGAAAGTCGAGGCAGGATCGAGATTTTTACCAGACTCATCTTGCCAAGTCTGTTTGAGTGTTAGCGATGGTGTTGGTAGCCAAAATCCACGGTAATTATCGGGTTTGGCTAATACTTTGATCGTGTAGGAATCGGCTTTGGTATTCAGTTGGATTAGACGTGTGGAGCCATTGCGGTTCCCTCCATAAACCACGGCACCTTTCAAACTTGGACCTAACAGTGTCGCGTTAGTGTGCCCATTATCATCAGCGGTTATGTGATAGCTCTGATCGACAATCGTCACTTCCATTCCATCGATAACGCTTTGATATTGCTTGGAGTCCCCAATTGCTTCGATACGGACTCCGGTTGCTTTCGGTTGGATTATTTGTGGGTTTTGTAAGCGTCGCGGATCCGCCTTAATAATCAGTCGGGCATGAAACCGTGTACTTTCATTCGGGTAGAGCTCATTTTTCTCTAGCTGAGTTTGAAATTCAACCATGTCGCTTTGGCTAGGAGCCGATGCGTCGATGCTTGATTGAATAACGATAGGCTGAGTTGATACACCCCCGACAGAAAAACTAGGGATTGTCAGTGTTCCTAATTTGAGTGCCGCGAGAGAGACCGTCCATTCACTGCGGACACTCCGATCACCATTGATGATATTAATCGCCGAACCGAAACTTGGGCGACCTAGATAGAAATCGGACTCTAGTGATGTAAAGTTAATATCTTCAGAGCTGAGCTTATGATCCGCGACAATTTTAAGCTGAAACACTTCATCTTTGGCGACTCTGTTTTTACTTACGCTTGCGACTAAGGACTCAGCATGAGCGATTGAGCTTAGGCCTAGCACTAGGCTAAAGAGCATCGTGGAGAGTACTCTTATGAAAAATGGATAGGTGCGTTTCATTCTATTTACCACTTTTTATTGTTTTGTTGAGGGGCGTTTCTTTGTTGCGCTTGTAACAACATTTGCGCTCGTAATAATCGACTAGGATCGCGAGCACTTTCGACTTGTTCTAATCGCCTAACATCTGGGTCAACCTGTTGTACTTTACTGTTCTCTTCTGGAGAGGAGTCAGTTGATGGACGGTTGGCTGTTTGGGGATCGTTCAGGTCTTTCTCTTCAGGCAATTGAGTACCTTCAGAGGGCTTATCCTGTGAAGGCTCAGTTTGTGACTGCTCCGCTTGTGGAGACTTAGCCTGTGGAGACTTAGCCTGTGGAGACTTAGCCTGTGGAGACCTAGCTTGTGAAGATCCAGCTTGTGTATCATTCTCATCACTAGGTTCCGGTTTAGGTTGCGAGCCCGAATGATCGCCTTTTTGTTCGCTGTCTGATTTCTCGCTTCCTTTATGAGGCTCAGAACGATCATTCTGTGCCGATTCGTTTTTTGAACCTTGCTGACCACTCTGTTTATTCTGTTGAGATGACTGGTCTTTGTCCGATCCTTGTGACTGAGAAGCGTTGTCATTCTGCTCTTGGTTCTGTTTAGAATCTTGTTGCTGTTGCTGTTGCTGTTGCTGTTGCTGTTGCTGTTTAGCTTGTTCAACAATGTCCAAGTTCTTCTTTGCAAGTGCATGGTTTGGATTGTTTTTTAGCAGCTTTTGATAGTGTGCAATAGCGTCATCTAGCTGACCGGATTGAGCATATGCATTGGCAAGGTTATATTGATCATCTTCACTGTTTAGAGGTGTTAACGTCTCTATCGCGGATTGATAATCTCCCGCTTTATACTGAGCTGCACCTTTCCAACTTTGATTTGAAAACTGCTGAGCGGCAGATTGGAAATCTTCATTTTTAAATGACTGGTAGGCTTGCTGATCATCCGTTTTCCAAGGGTTCGCTTGACTTGGTGTTGGGTAAGCAAGTGGTAAAAACAGTAATGCGACACTCCAGATGCCACCTTTTCTAAATAGAAATAAGCCAGGGATCAACAGTAGAGGAACTAGCCAGAAACCATTATTGACTCGTTCGGTCAGTTGTTGGTCACTGTGCTTTTTAGCGCGGCCTTGGTTGCTAAGTTTTTGATTTGCAATCAGCTCTACATCACTGTTTGAGTGCTGAAAAGGCGCAAAAACGCCACCTGTTGACTGGCTTAATGACTGCATATTACTCAGGTGAGATTTCGCGATAACGGTAGCCCCTGAGCTCTGTTTAAGCAGGCTTCCATCACTGAGTTTTATTGGTGCACCCTCTTCTGTTCCAATGGCTAGAAATGAGAGTTCCCACTGTTGGTTAGAAGTGAGAGCCTGAATCTCTTGATATTCACGGTCATCAATATCGTCACTGATGAGAATGATCTGACCTTGATGATTGCCTGCATTGGTTAACATCTCGATGGCGAGTTTCACTGCTGAAGCTGCATCGGCTCCTTGATATGGCATGATTTCAGGAGATAAGTTAGGAATGAGAGCATGCAATGTATTCGTATCGCTTGTCAGTGGGCTGACCGTATAAGCATCACCGGCATAAGCGATGAGCCCTGTTGTTCCCTCTTTCCAAAGCGGAAGTAGATCCAAAGCTTTATAGCGTGCTTGGGTTAGCCTATTGGGTTGAATGTCGGTGGCATAGAGAGACATCGACATATCCATGACGAGAACGCGTGCCGTCGCTAGGTCGAAACTCGGCTGCTCTGCTTTTTGAAAACTAGGGCCAGATAAAGCAACAATGGCCACAATACCGCTTAGTGCAAGACCAATAGAGAGTGGTTTGTGATTTTTAGTTTGATTGAAACCGAGCTGATTGGCTAAATGCGGTGCAATCAGCCCTGTTGAGTTTTTGCGTCGAAATAGCCAAAGGCAAAGTATGAAAAGTGGAATGATCGCCACTAGCCAGTAGGGATAGAGAAAAACGAAACTAGCCATGATTTCTCCTAAGAATGATTAATATCAGAGAAAGAAGCAGTGCGAATGACAAGGGGAAGCCAAACCATTCACTTTGAGGTCGCCAAGTTTGTACTGCGGCACTGATCGGCTCTAATTGGTTGATTGTGTCGTAGATGGTGGAGAGTTCTTGGCTATTGCGAGCTCGGAAATACTGCCCACCCGTCATGCTAGCAATCTCCATCAGCGTTTTCTCATCGAGATCCTGAGCAGTATTCACTTTGCGAGTCATGAAGAACTCTTTGACGACCATTTCACCTGCGCCTACGCCAATGGTGTAAATCGTGGTATTGAATTTCTTAGCAATGGTTGCCGCTTCAAGCGGGTCTAACACGCCAGCGGTGTTGCTGCCATCACTGAGTAAAATCATCACTCGTTGTGGCGCATCACTGTCTACAAAGGTTTTCGTTGCAAGCCCGATCCCATCACCAATGGCAGTTTTAGTCCCAATTAAGCGCAAAACGGCTTGATTCAGTTGTTGCGAAATGGTGTTTCTGTCTAGGGTGAGTGGGGTTTGTAAATAGGCGTGATCAGCAAAAAGAACTAAACCTAAGCGGTCGCCTTTACGTTTATCAATAAACTCAGACAGAACATTTTTTACCGCACTTAAACGATCGATAAAGTCGTCACCTTGCTTCATGTCTTGTTGGTTCATGGAGTAGGAGAGGTCAACCACTAGCATCATGTCACGATGCTTAGGTTGAAAATCGACAGGCTCACCATACCAAACTGGCCTAGCACTTGCGCACACAAGCAGTAGCCAGATGGCACAAGCAAGCACTCTTGCCAATAAAACATTTGGCGTTTTGGCTGTTGATTGTTCTGGCAAATAAGGCAGTTGAATGGCTGCTCGCTCTTTTACTGCGGGTGCAAAAAAATAGATTAAAAAAGGCAAGGGGAGGATGAAAAACGCTCCCCACCAAACGAATTCAAGACTAAACCAGTTACTCACGGCCACCTCTCTTTGGTGGTAGAGCTTGTTCGATCCAAATTTGGCAATCTTCAATCAAGTTTTGTTGTGTCTCTGAGGACGGTTTCTGATAAAGAGCTTGCTGCCATACTACGCTATTTGGGACAAAGCGAGGCTGGCTGATTTGAGAGTCCAAAAATGCATACCACTCTTCGCCAGACAGCATAGCAATGCGCTCTCTTGGGTAGTAACTGAGAGCCGCTTGACGCAAGAGTTCGATCGCTGCTGATGGGGTATGTTCCAGAGCTTGGTTGGTAATGATTTTCAGAGCCGCTTTTTTTGGTGCTAGTTTCTTCTTGCGCCAACGCAAATAAATAACAACAAGTAACACCGTAAAGCAGGCCAAAGCCATTAATGACCACCAACCCCATGCGAGCGGCCACCAACTTGGAGCGTCAGGCAGTAAAGCCGGGTTTAATGGTAACGTAGGGGGTTGGGCTGTTGTTGATTGTGTCATGAATGTGTTCCAGTAATTTGCTCAACTAAAGATGTTGCACTTGAGATAGAGGTGTAATTGATTGCGAGAGAGCAACATAAATCGTTCAATTTATTCTGTTCTTTTTGAAAAGCAGCTTCAATATTACGACGGGTATTCGGCGATGAAAAATCAAGCCATAACGCTTTGAAGCCGTTTGATACTTTTTCACTTCCGCGGTAATGGGTTTGACCTTTTTCTAAAGGATCGTAAATATGCACTAAGCGAAGTCGGTTGTGTTTTCGTAGTTGAGTGAGTAGTGCTCTATCTGATTCTTGATAGCGCATGAAGTCACTTAACAGGATGATTTCACTTCCTTTGGGGCAGAGCTGGTGCAATGTTTTTAAACCAGAAGCCATCGACGGCATGTCAGAACCGCGTTGATTCAGCTTGTTTTCCTGCAGCGATTCGCTATGTGCGGCGACTAATTGCTGCATGATTCGAAGAGGGCTACTGGTGCGAGAAGAGGGGCGAAATTCAAACCGTTTATTGCCAGTGTCTATAATGGCTCCGATACGGTCTTTCTGCGCTACGGTTAACCAACAAATTAGACTCGCGATATGAGCAAGTTGTACCGACTTTAGTACCAGTTGAGAGCCGAAAAATAGGCTTGGGTTGAGATCAATATATAGCACCACTGGCTGCTCGCGCTCTTCGCTAAACAGCTTGGTGTGAGGCTTACCTGTTCGTGCTGTCACCCGCCAATCAATACTGCGGATGTCGTCTCCAGGTTGATATTGGCGGACTTCAGAAAAATCCATCCCTCGACCTTTTTGGCGGCTTTGATGCTGGCCACTTAATTGAGACCATAAACTGTTCGCTGGGGGTAACCAGCGTACAGTTTGAGACTTATAGTGCAGGAGTTCATCTAAACAGAGATTCACACCATCACTATGTGGGGGTAATTGGTTATCCATAGAAATACTCAAATTCTTAAGCTCGACTTACTTCTTAAGCACTATCCACTTGTTAATCACTATCCAGCCACTTTTTAAGCACTACCGACAAGGGTCAGAAGTTGAGAAATGACAGTGTTTGGGTGAACGCCTTCTGCTTGAGCGTGATAGCTTAAAAGCAGGCGATGCCTTAAGACTGGAAATGCCATCGCTTGTACATCTTCTGGCGTCACAAAATCTCGATTTGACAGCCAAGCATGAGCGCGTGCACAGCGATCAAGGGCGATCGTTGCTCGTGGGCTAACCCCCATTTCTAACCACTGATCCAACTGTTCTGCGCCAGTGTTGTTGGAGTAAGCTTTAGGCTTTCTGGTCGCCATGACCAAGCGGATAATGTACTGCTCAACACTTTCCGCCATATGAATTTCCAACACCTCTTTACGGGCTTGGAAGATATCTTTCTGGCTCAGGTGTGCAGGTTGAACTGGCGTCGTACCAAGCGCTTCGCCTCGATTAAGACGTAAGATCTCTAGTTCACTTTGAGCATCAGGGTAGTTGACATCGAGATGCAGTAAAAAACGGTCGAGTTGGGCTTCAGGAAGTGGGTATGTCCCTTCTTGTTCAATTGGGTTTTGGGTGGCCATTACCAGAAAGAGTTCAGGCAATTTATAGGTACTTCTACCGACTGAAATTTGTTTTTCGGCCATCGCTTCAAGCATCGCAGCTTGTACTTTGGCTGGCGCTCGGTTTATCTCATCAGCAAGGACTAATGAGTTAAAGATCGGCCCAGGTTGAAAAATGAACTCGCCCGTTTCAGGTCTAAAGATATCAGTACCCGTTAAATCTGAAGGTAAGAGATCAGGTGTAAATTGAATGCGGTGAAAATCGCCCTCAATACAGTCAGCCAAAGACTTAACCGCACGAGTTTTAGCTAAGCCAGGTGGTCCTTCAACTAAAATGTGCCCGTCTGCTAGTAGAGCGACAAGCAGTTGTTTTACTAGCTCAGTTTGGCCGATGATTTGAGATTCTAAATATTGCTTAAGTTGAGTGAAGGCTTCGGACTGCATGAATGTTCTCTCTGTTATTTGTAGCATGAGCTACGTTGTGCTCGAAAATACATCTATTGGTTGATATTAAAAGGGAAAAGTTCCTTAAATCGGCCAACTTTTTCATGTCTATTATTATGGGGACAGATTTAAGCGATCCAACCATTCAGAATTGAAAGATTAAATTTAAAAAACAATTTCAAAATGTCGCAGACAAACTAAAGTTAGTTATACTTTTGCCGATAAAAAAAGATCAAGTGATTAATCCCCCAACAGAAGGGCATAATGATGTTCAAATTGAGCTCCATGAGTATCAAACAAAAAGTTGTTTTAGGCATGACATTTGCCGTACTTGCTTCCACTGTCATTGTCGGTGTTATGGCTCAGCGCCAAGCCCGTGAAGTTCTTACCCATCGTTTAATTGATATTGAATTACCAGCCATGTTGGAGAAGGTTAATTCTGAGATCGACCAAGAAGTATCAACCCTACTTTTTGCTGCTGAACAAACCGCTAATAACGAATTCATCAAAGAGGCTGTCTCATCAACCGATCGCGATCCAAGTACCGAAGCGATGCTGGTTAAGCAGCTGAATAATATCCGTAGCCAATATAAACTAAACGATGCGTCGGTGGCTAACCGCCAAACTGCTTATTATTGGAATCAAGGTGGCTTTTTGCGCCAATTGAACCAACAGCAAGATGGTTGGTTCTTTGGATTTACTCAATCTGGACAGCAAACAATGGTGAGCATGTTCCAAGAGGCGAGTGGCGAAGTGAAAATGTTTGCCAATTTCCAACAGGTCAATGGCACAACAATGTCTGGGCTATCGAAATCGATGGACGATATGGTGCGTCTACTTAATGGCTTCAAAATTGAATCGACAGGTTTTGTTTTCTTAACGGATTCAAAAGGTGCGGTTCAAATTCATCGTCAATCAGACAAAAGCCAGTCTAATTTAAATTCACTGTATGGCTCTGCATCCAATCAGTTACTGAATAAATCAGGCTTTAATTTGATTACGACGGAATACAATGGACAAGATGTGTTTATCGCAAGTAACTACGTACCTTCAATGGATTGGTTCGTGGTTGGCGTAGTACCAGTTGATGAAGTCTTTGCTGATTTGAATGCCACAGCACAAAAAATGCTGATGACGACCATTATTGTGGCGCTTATTTTCATTGCGATGGGTGTTCTACTCGCAAATAGCATCGCAAGCCCAATCAAACTGATATCGGAACGCTTCACTGATTTAGGCAAAGGTGATGGCGATCTGTCGCAAAGAATTGAAGTGAAAGGCAATGATGAAATCGCCCAGTTATCTCAAGGCTTTAATGGTTTTATAGAGAAAATTCACGAGTCGATGAAAGAGGTCGCTTCAACCAGTCGAGCATTGCAGTCTGCTTCTGAAGGCGTCTCGAATAAAGCACACATCACTCGTGATAACAGCCACGAGCAGCGTGATCAAACCATTCAAGTTGTTGCTGCTGTCAACCAGATGGGTGCGACGATCAGTGAAATCGCGTCTAATGCGGCGACGGCGGCAGAAACCGCGAACCATGCATCAGACAATACAGAGATGGGGCGTAGCGTTGTCACTCAAGCGAAAGATGCGATCAGCCGTTTGGCGGCCGATATTGAGAACACGGGCTTAGTGGTACAGCAATTAGCATCAACTACTCAAGATATCGGTTCTATTCTTGACGTTATTCGTGGGATCTCTGAACAGACTAACTTGTTGGCACTCAATGCGGCGATTGAAGCGGCACGTGCTGGTGAGCAAGGTCGTGGCTTTGCGGTGGTCGCGGATGAAGTGCGCAACTTAGCGAGTAGAACGGCTGATTCAACTGAAGAAATTCAGAAGATGATCAACCAACTGCAAAGCGATGCGAAAGATGCGGTTTCAGCGATGGAAGCAGGTAAAGCCATTACGTTAGAAGGTGTATCTTCGTCTGATGAAGCCGTTGGTGTATTGGTGACGATTTCAGAGCGAATTATTGATATTTCAGATAGAAACACTCAAGTTGCCACCGCAACAGAAGAGCAGTCAACGGTAGTACACACCATTAATCAGAATATCGAAGAGATTAACGCGATTAACGAAGTGACGACTGGGACGGCGGAGCAATTAGCCGAAGCGAGCCAAGAACTGCGTGAATTATCCGCTCGTCTAGATAATATGGTCGGTAGCTTTAAGCTATAAGTGATTTATAACCTTATTAAATTTTAGGTTATGAGTGGTAGAGGTGCGTAGGTCGCAGTGCCGCGCACTGTCACTCAATAAGACTCGATCAAATTTGTCACGAGTCATGTTGATTACAGTGATCAGTCGGTTTGGTTTAGAAAAACTATTATGTTCTAGAAACTAAAACTATAAATAGGTAAAATTCAAATCAGATATGATGATTAGGTAAGTAAAATGAGCGATTTTGAAAAAGAACTGGCTGAGTTTTCACAGCAAGCGAGTAACGAGCCAGAAGTAAAACTACCTTCTCTAGAAGAGCAAAAAGCGGTAGTTGCTGAACTAAAGAGATTGGAAGCGGAAGGTAAACTTACACCAGAAGTGCTAGAGCAGCATTTTGGTAAATTTCAGTCTGATAACGATGCACCGATTCACTAGTAAAGCGATTAAGTTATTCAATTTAAAGGCACCTTATTGGTGCCTTTTTTATTTGCACTATTTCGTGATAGAAATAATTACGCTGTCTTCTTAAATATAAGAATTATTAATCAAGCGTATGAAAGCGAAGTATATTCTTTATGACTTTTGTCTAGGTTGGCTATTACAAAACTTGACGATTTGAAAGAGTTAACCACATTATTAACTGCAAAAGACGTTGGCTATTGGAGTAAATTATGGAAAAGCACTCAAAAGTTAAAGGCTCAGCATTTTTTATTGCTGAAAACAGTTTACAGTCTGGGTTACTCAAAGACTCACTAGAAGAGAAACTAAATTTAGCGTTTAGGCTTGTTACAATAAGCAATCTGTTTGATATAAATCATAATGAAATATCAGAACCAGATTTTATGATTATTGATGTTTCTTCGTTGTCTGAGCAAGATATTATTCACTACTTTCAAGTTCGTAATGCTAAATTTCCTAATTGCTATGAAGTTTTGATTAATTGCAAAGATGAAATTGAATATAGAGAGCTAATCAAATGGAAAAATCTTGTGGGTGTTTTTTATACGAATGATACGTTAGAACTGTTAATTCAAGGTATTACGAAAGTTTTAGACGGTGAGATGTGGTTTAGTCGTAAATTAGCACATGAATATATTCGTTTCTACCGAGAAAGAGAATGTTCTAATACCAGTTCTAGCTATTCACTCCTTACAAACCGTGAGCAACAAATCATTAAACTATTGGGTAACGGTGCCTCAAATTCAGAAATTGCTGAAAGCTTATTTGTGAGTGAAAACACGGTTAAGACTCATCTACATAATGTGTTCAAGAAGATTAATGTGAAGAATCGTTTACAAGCACTTATTTGGGTCAAAGAGAATGTGGGCTCAGAAGAGTTTGTATGATAGATAAGAAAAAGGTACCTCATTGAAACTAGGTACCCGTTTACTGAATTCGATTTAACTGGTTAGTGTTAAGGTGGGTGGTGTTGTCTGATTTGGCATACCTGAACTGCTGGCCTGTTGTTTTTTGTTGTCTTGATTTTGTTGGCGTGCAAACCGGATAGCCTCTTTACGGCAGTTTACATTTATCTTTTTGTAGAGCTTGTAGATGTGTGTTTTGACGGTGCTTTCAGCAACAAAAAGTTCATTGGCGATTTGTAAATTAGATTGTCCACAAACCAACCTATCTAAGATCTGTTGCTCCCTTTTTGTGAGTTCACCTATGCTATTTTTAGTCGATGGGGCATAGGGTCTACAGCGTGTTAGCATCTGCGCCATTAGGTTGCGTGGTAGCCATAGATCGCCTTTAGCGACAACCTCAACGCAACGTGTGAGATGATCCACAGGCGCGTCTTCATATAAAATCCCTTTCAGACAGCACCATGAGACAATGGTGTCGCAGAGTAGATCGACAGGCACGTCATAAATGACAAGATTAAAATCAAAGGTAGTTGCTGAAAGCAAATCAGTGTAAAGCCCATCTTTTATATAGTGGTAACTCATTAAAATAACAGAAATATTTTCAACCGAATAAGGTTGAGAAAACTGTTTATCTGTTTTCTGCTGTATTACAAATTTATTAGATTTTTCTAACTCACGTTGGATTAATCGAGAATGTATATTTGTACGACTTAGTAATAATATTTTATTTTTTTCTAGTACTTTCCCTTCCATAGTAAACCTCAGCTGACACATATTAACGTTGGACTAATAACATAACTAACAGTTAGTTAGGTATAGCAGTTCTTTATAATTTGAGTTGTATCTAAAATGATACACTCATTAATATACATTTACTTATTCTCTATATTGTTGATAAGTATTAGTATTTACGTCCTATTTTTTCCTACAACTTATCTACTACTTTTTATTTTCTTCATGCTTGTTTAATACTCACAGGTTTTTTTTGAGCATTATAGTTACTTACAAGTTAACGGAACGAAGGGATGACTCATGAATAATATAATGAAAAGTATTCATGCTTTTTTATTATTTATAGCAGCATTATCTTTTTCCAGTTTGGCAACTCAAGGAAGTCAATTATCTGTTTCTATTTCAGGGCATATCGAAAGTTATTGTGAGA
This sequence comes from Vibrio genomosp. F6, assembly GCF_005146325.1. Lineage (NCBI taxonomy): Bacteria > Pseudomonadati > Pseudomonadota > Gammaproteobacteria > Vibrionales > Vibrionaceae > Vibrio > Vibrio genomosp. F6. Next base: position 278,422 of record NZ_SYUT01000024.1, read on the forward strand.
TCGATTTTACTGATGGCGTGAAAATGGACTTTTCAAACGAAGCTCAGAAAGTGCTTCCTTTTGATATTCAATGTAACCAAGCGTTAAGTATGTCGGTTTACTCTCGGAATGGTGGTTTGCAGTTATTGAAAAGTAAACAGGAGATTCTAACCCCTTATGAAGTCAATATTGACATTACATCACTGGGGTTGAGCCAAACACTATTAAGCCGAGAAATATCGTCACCAAGAATTATTAACAGTTCAAATGTTATTCCATTCAACACTGATGGTGTGATGCGAGTGACGTTGGAAGAAAACCTGCTTTATGCGGGGTACTACGAAGATGTCATTGAGATTGATGTATTTCCGTCAATCCATGGCAGTGGAAAGTAAATCATCTGCTAGTTGCAGAGTGTGGCTCCAGTTTGGAACAGGGCCATGACAAGTACGTCTTAAACTATATAAAGGAATCTATTCATGAAAAAGCTAACAATATGTGCAGTTGCGGTATCGGGTCTATTTGCCGCTCAAGCGAACGCTGGTGATGTTCAATTAGTTGGGTTTGTTGCCCCAGTATGTGAAGTTTCTGGGCTATATACGCAGTTACTCGATTTTGGACAAGTCTCTAGTATCCAGTCTGTCTCAACTGACCTATCCATCCAATGTAATGATGCTGATGGGGCAACCGTAACACTGACGAGTGCCGAAGGTGGTCTTGAGTCTGATGATAAAGAAGACTATGCCATCGGTTATACCGCGACATTATCACCAGATAGTCATGCGGATCTCGTATTGACGACATTAGGCGGCCCTGGCGCGAATGATGTAAGTGCAAGTATGTCTTACTCTGGTTCGCTTGCTTTAGCTGGTGGTGTTCCTACTAGCTTGTCTGTAACGACTAATGAAACCATGGGTTGGTCTGGTGGTTACTCAGATACGCTTACCGTTCAAGTAACAGCGAACTAAAGAATAATAAAAACAAAAGATGGGAGGATAGTAATTGTCCTCCCATCTATTTTTGAGGGGTATAGAGATGAACACGTTTAGAAGGCTCTCTTTAATCTGTGTATGTTTAATCAGCTTTTCAGCCTTTGCTTATAAGGTTCAGCCGATGGTGGCTGAAATGGCACCGATTGGCAAAGGTTCCCAAATGTCGATGCGAATTGATAATACGAGTAATCAACCGCTAACGGTGGAGCTATTCCCACTGTCCATGGTGATGGATGAATTTGGTAATGAAACCACTTCGCCCGCTGAAGATGACCTGTTGGTGATTCCAGTTACTGCGATTATTCAACCAGGACGATCGCAATCGGTGATGGTGCGCTACTTAGGTGAGCCTTCAATTACTCAATCAAAAACCTATCGAATTTCGGTTAAACAAGTACAAGTTAAGAATGCAGAGAAAGATGCAGCAAGCTTAGGTATTCTTCTACAATTCAATACCTTGCTTAATGTTAGGCCTAAAAATACATACTCAGAGTTAAGTGTTCAGAATATAGAAAAGAAAGATGGGAAATGGATGATTGAGGTCGCCAATGATGGAGAAAGTTATGGTCGGTTAACGAATACTAATTGGACCGTTTCAGATCAAAGTCACTCTGTATTTCTTAAAGGTACCGACGTGAGCCAAAGAATTGCTGGGACTTTGGTGCTACCGAAATCTAAACGTATTTTTGTTATGGATCCACTGGATGGGTTTGACGCTAATTCACTCTCAATTGAGATTGTAGACACGGAGTGAACCATGATAACTCGTCGCATGCTCTTAATGGTGGTTGCCGTGTTGTTGAGCGGCGCAGAGGCTCAAGCTGTTATTATTTCCCCCACGGTTTTGGAAATCGATAGTCAATCAAGTGGGCAGTCTCAAGTTATCGTCTCCAATAACACCACTCAAATAACCCCCATCGAGGCCAGTTTGCGCCGTTTAGTATTTCAAGGCGGTGGTGAATTTGTCGCACAGGACGTGATAGACAGTCAGTTGATGGTATTCCCACCTGCGGCAATGATAAAACCTGGCCAATCTCAAGTATTTCGTTTGCAGTGGATTGGTGACGATAGCTCGGCTCAATCGGAGAGCTATTTCCTTCGTTTTAGCCAACCCTCTTTGGGGGCTACTCAGGGAAGCAAATCTGGGATTGCGGTTCAAATTCACTACAACGCCATTATTCATGTGTTCTCTCCAGATCAAGCTCCCAACGTTGAAATGCAAGTGACCAACAGTGGCGAGGCTGTGGTTAAGAATAGTGGTAATCGTTACACCTATTTAAGCTTAACCAAGTTTCTGCCCGCGGAAGAAAGTGCGACCGAATTTGGGCTTACCCGCGTTGAGATGATGACATCGCTAGGCGAGCATTTTCTTCCACCATTTAGCTCTATTGAATTGCCTTCGAATTCATTGCTGAAACCTGGTGTTTATCAAGGAGTCCAACAATGAAAATACACCAAGGATGGTTTCTAAGTTTTATTGTCTGTGTCATGTTCAGTTTTACAGCGGTCGTTGAAGCAACGCAGGAAACTATTCAAGAAATACAACAACCGAAAATAAACCCTACCGGTCGAGATATTGAGCTGATCTCCCTGCTAAAAATCAGTGATAGCGTCGTCGGTGAGGCCGAAGTGACGATCACCGCAGACGATGTGATCTTACTTCCCAAAGAGAGCACTCTTGCCTTGCTTATCCCTTTAATTACTGAGGACGCAATGGAAGTGTTAGAGGCAAGCAACCAGACTGAAAAGCTGTCGCAAGAGGATTTTCGTCGCGCAGGCTTAGATTTAAATTTTGACTTTTCGACACTAGAGTGTGTGGTGACGGTTCCTGCGCAATATCGACGGACTCAACAACTGTCTGCCGCTTCTTCCCCCTCATTTGGTCAAAATTATCTGTCACCAGCATGGATCAGTGGGTATTTGAATGTCTCTCTGTCGGGGACTCAGTCTCAGACGGTTGAGGATATCTCCGAAAATATCACAAGCTTTAATCACCGCTTTGAATCGGCATTAAACATAGGATCGGCGAACTTTGAGTATGAGTCTGCTTATGACGATGTTGAAGGGGACTCAGCCTACGTTCGGCGTGGGACTCGAATGAATCTTGATTTCCCATCTCAAGGCACGCGTTTGGTTGTGGGGGATATGTTCAACTCTGGAAAAAACTTGCAAGATGGCACGGATATTTTAGGTCTTGGTCTTACTCGTGATTTTACGTTGATACCAACCAGAAATGTGCGCCCAAAAGCCACTCAAACCTTTACATTACAGCGAACTTCAAATGTGGATGTGGTGGTAGACGGTGCGATTGTTCAGAGGCTTACATTGAATGCTGGTAGCTATAGTTTGAGTGATATCCCATTGGCGCAAGGCACGAACGATGTCGAATTGGTGATTACGGACTCTAGCGGTCAAGAGGAACGTATTCAATTCTCTGTGGCGACGGGGAATGACCTATTAGACAGCGGAGAGTTTGAGTATAGCGTTATGCTCGGGGTACCAAGTGAAACGGTAGCGAATGAGATCGATTATTTAACGGATCAACAGCTTATTCATGGTTATTTAGATGTGGGTGTCGCGCCTTGGCTAACTCTTGGTGTTAATGGCCAAGTGAGAGAAAAACTCTATCAATATGGCGTATCCAGCTTGCTGGCGAGTGATATTGGTGTGACGGAGTTTATTGTATCCCAGAGTCATCATCCTACGTTAGGTGATGGGCATGCGGTTCGTGTTGCTTACGATGCAGAGTTTTCTGATGAACTCGATTTTAACCCTCAGTTTAGTGTTATTTATGACTATCAATCGGAAAATTTTGCGGGTGTAAATGATGATATGGCTGCCACCCTGCCCCTGAACTCGGTCGAGCATTATGTGTCACTGTTTAGCTCTATGGATGTTACCCCTAGGTTGCGAACGGCTCTTTCTGGGACGTATAGCTCAGGAAGAGAAGATGCCGATAATTTTTGGTCATTAAGTCCCAGTTTCTCAGGCCCATTTTTTAGCACACCTGCTACTTGGAGTGCTCGCTTTAATTACCGTAATTACCAATATAGTGATGACGAGTACAATACGACCCTAACGCTCAGTTGGCCTTTGAGTAGAGCAACACGGGTGGTTGGTCGTTATCAGAGTGATAAGGATTTCGGCTCCCTTGATATGAGTTATAAGAAAGGAATTGGGAACACGGGAGGGATTTCTGCCTTTGCTACGCTGGAAACCGAAAGAGAGACAGACTCAAACATTGACGCGGGCGTGAATTATACCGCTAACCAATTTCAAGTGATTGCTGATCATACCACGCGCTATCAAGATCTCAGTGAAGACAAACGAAACCATAATACTCGACTTGAGATCTCCAGTGCGATTGCGTTCGCAGGTACTTCTGTCGCGGTTGGACGTAAGGTTGGCGAGGCCTTTGCCGTGGTTAAGAAACACCAAAGCTTAGCTGAGAATGAGATTGCGATTGACCCTGAACGAAACACTGATTATGCCCGCGTATTTAGCGTTTCCGATCATAATATGTTGGTTTCAGATCTCGTAGCTTATACCCCACAGTTGATTGGGTACGATGTGGAGGATTTACCTCCTGGTTATGATCTTGGGGATGGGGCATTCTCTATTTATCCAGGATACAAAAGAGGTTATCAGCTAGAAATAGGTTCAGATGCGGTACTCACCATACTGGGGAACCTATTTGATGCGCAGACTAAAGAGCCCATTTCCTTAATTTCAGGTGTGGCTCTGTACCTTGGCGATGAATCTAGCGGTGAGAGTAACAAAAGCAAGCCACTTGAGTTTTTTACCAATCGTACAGGGCGGTTTGCTATTTCCGGAATGCGTCCAGGAGCTTATCGATTGGAACTGAACATGAAACCAAAACGGTCGCTTGAGCTGGTGATCTCAGAAGATGGTGGTGTATTGATTCGAGTAGGAGATCTCTATGTTGAATAACCCTATTATTAGCGTGATGGGCTTGGCGCTTAGCGTGATGACAGGCTCTGCAAATGGCACGACAATGACTCATAGTTCTGGGGCGAATGAAGCGTGCGCCGCAAGCTTGATCAGCTTAGATCCTGTTTCCGCTCAGTCGACTTATGATGTTTTTTCTACTGCGACATCACCCTTGGTAAAAGGGTACCAAGTGAGAGCGGATGTTATGGGGCAAAACTGTTCCATTGTTGTGGAGATCGATGTCGACGACGGCTCGACAGTATTACGAGGAAGTTCTCAGCAAGCGCTTCGCTTTGAGTGGGCCGGTGGTAATGGATACCAAAAAGGAGGGCGCTGGTTTGTCACTTTAACGGATGCGACACCAAATGTGCAATTTCAGTTGAGGTTTCCTTCAGAGCAGTGGGCGACTGCGGGACAATTTAATGGCCAAATGACAGCTTCGATACAGCCGAATAATTCAAATGAGCCCATTTCAGAAGAAGAGGTTTTCCTAGAAGCAGAAGTCGATGTTTTACCCAGTGCGAAAATTCAATTTTATGGATTATCTCAGCGGCATTACGATTTGGACTTAGGGAAATTAGACTCGCATAAAGTTATTCAATCTGCGCCTAATTTATGGGTTCAAAGTACGGGTGAGTATGCCATTTCGATTGAATCAGAAAACCGTGGATACCTTCGTCATGAATCATTGAATACTCAATGGGATGTGGCTTACGATTTTTTGATCAATAATCAGGAAATATCGTTGGTGAATACAAGTAAACAGTGGCGATCTAGCCATGCTACTCAAGGGAAAGCATTACCAATGGCGTTTGTTATTGGAGATATAAGTCAAAGGCCCGGAGGCGATTATAGCGATATATTGCATATTACGATTGAGCCTGAATTGTCTCAAACACCGTAGTAAAAGATAAAAGATAAAAGATAAAAGATAAAAGATAGAAGATAGAAGAAAAAAATCCCTCTAACTTGCGTTGGAGGGATTGTTTATTGGGTTTGCTCAGTGGATTGGCTTAGTCTCTTACTACACCATGCTCATCGAACATACGGCGACAAGCGCGGCCATCACTGTGGAATAGGTGACAACGGTGCGCAGGGATACCAATCGCCAGTTTGTCACCAGGTTCAACTGTTAGAGTATCTGGTTGGCGGTAAATAACATCAGCATCCGCACCTTCAAGGTTTAGGTAAACTTGAGTTTCGTTACCCAGTTTCTCAACAATCATCACTTCACCTTCGATAGTCGCATCACCGGTTTCAGACGAAACCAAGTGCTCCGGACGAACACCTAAAGACATGCGGTCACCAACATTAACCGTTGTACCATCAACAGGAATCCAGAAAGTGAAACCATTTGAAAGTTGAACTTTTACTTGCTCAGATTCAGCTTCTACAATCATCACGCTCATGAAGTTCATTTTTGGCGAGCCGATGAAACCTGCAACAAAACGATTTTCAGGGTAGTGGTAAAGTTCCAGTGGGCGACCCACTTGAGAAACATAGCCGCCATCAAGAACAACAATTTTATCAGCCATTGTCATCGCTTCTACCTGATCGTGTGTAACGTAGATCATAGTACAACCAAGTTGACGTTGAAGCTTAGTGATTTGCGAACGCATTTGAACACGTAGCGCAGCATCTAAGTTAGACAGAGGCTCATCAAGTAGGAATAGGTTTGGTTGTGAAACAAGAGTACGACCAATGGCAACACGTTGACGTTGGCCACCAGAAAGCGCTTTTGGTTGACGGTCAAGTAGGTGACCTAATTGAAGAATTTCAGCCGCGTGCTCAACACGTTTGTCGATCTCTTTTTTGTCAGCTTTCGCTAATTTTAAGCCAAATGACATGTTGTCATATAAGTTTAAGTGAGGGTATAGAGCGTAAGATTGGAATACCATACCAACGCCACGTTTGGATGGCTCTACATCGTTCATGCGCTCGTCGCCAATGTATAAGTCACCTGACGTAATATCTTCTAAGCCAGCGATGCAACGTAAAAGTGTTGATTTACCACAGCCCGATGGGCCAACGAAGATAACAAATTCGCCTTCCTTGACATGCAGATCAACATTTTTAGAAATTAGTACGTCGCCATACGCTTTACAAACATTTTTTAACGTGACACTCGCCATTTAGCTCGTCCTCGAACAATATCAAATTTTTTATAAATCACTGCCTATCATTATATGAGTTTTCTTGCAGGCAATGACAGTAGGAATTGGTAAGTTTTAGAGAAAGAGAGTAAGAAAAAATGGGTGGTGTCTACGAAATGCGTAGAAATGCACCACCCATCAAAGCCAAGAACAAGTTTGTATCCCCCGACACCAATGAAATGCCTCCCCCGTGAGTAATAACTACCACTTGCAATTCAATTGGTGACAACAAACTAGTCCGGCAATGTAAACCAGTACTCTAGAAAAGGTAATACTGGAAAAGGGTTCTTACTATCCACTCTTGGATGACTAAAGTTTCTATTATTTGTCTTCTAGCGTCATCCTCCCATAGAAATATTTTAGAGGGGGAGTAGGAGGGGAGGAGCAAGAAAAGAGGAAATAAGGCGTAGTTGGATCAACTTCAAAAAAAATAGGCTGCAAAGAGTGAAATTGGTCACATAAAGATTCTTTTTTGTGATTGGCGTCTCTAACCTTAATCGATGGTGATCACGAAAATGCGCCATAATACCAAGGGCGTAGCCAGTAGGATGATGAGTAAATTATGATTTTCTTCGATGATATACATGAAATAACGGCTCATCCTCTGTGGTGACCCTACTCAAAAAAAATAAAAAGGATATGAACATGAAAAAAGCCCTAAGCACTGTTGCGCTAAGCACTCTTGTCGCTCTAGGTTCTTTTGGTGCACATGCTGCCATCGAAGAAGGACAACTTACCATTTGGATTAATGGTGATAAAGGTTATAACGGACTTGCAGAAGTAGGTAAACAGTTTGAAGCAGACACTGGCGTTAAAGTGACAGTGGCTCACCCAGACGGTCTTGAAGCTCGTTTCCCACAAGTTGCAGCGACTGGCGATGGTCCTGATATTATCTTTTGGGCTCACGACCGTTTCGGTGGTTATGCAGAAGCGGGTCTACTTGCAGAAATCAAACCTTCTAAAGAGATCAAAGAAGGCGTTGTTGATTTTGCATGGGATGCAGTTCAATTTGACGGCAAGTTAATTGGTTACCCAATTGCTGTTGAATCTCTATCTCTAATCTACAACAAAGACTTAGTACCTAACCCACCTAAAACATGGGAAGAAGTTGAAGCTTTAAATACTAAACTTCAAAAAGACGGTAAGTCTGCAATCATGTGGAACCTAAAAGAACCTTACTTCACATGGCCTCTAATGGCTGCTGATGGCGGTTACGCGTTCAAATACACTTCTGAAGGTTACGACATTAAAGACGCTGGTATCAACAAGCCAGGCGTTAAAGAGTCTATGAACTTCATTAAGAGCCTAATTGAAAAAGGCGTGATCTCTGCAGATATGGATTACTCAGTATCTGAAGCGGCATTCAACAAAGGCAACACGGCAATGACAATTAACGGTCCTTGGTCGTGGGGCAACATTGAGAAGTCTGGCATCAACTACGGTGTGGCTACGCTTCCTAAATTTAAAGGTAAAGCATCTAAACCATTCGTTGGCGTACTAACGGCGGGTATCAGCACTGCTTCACCAAACCAAGATCTAGCGGTTGAGTTCCTAGAGAACTACCTAATGACTAATGAAGGTCTACGTAAAGTAAACAATGATAAGCCACTAGGTGCTGTTGCGCTTAACTCGTTCCAACGTGAACTTGATAGCGATGCACGTATTGCTGCAACAATGGACAACGCAATGAACGGCGAAATTATGCCAAACATCCCACAAATGAATGCATTCTGGGGTGCTGCGAAAAACACTATCGTGAACGTTGTTGATGGTCGTCAAACTGTAGATGCAGCTCTTGCTGATGCAGAAAAGCAAATGGTTAAATAATTTCGGTTTTTCATAAACCTTTTTAAGGAGGGGGTAACCTCTCCTTACTTTTCAATTTTTTTATATATCGCTAGCAGGTTCTTCTATGCAGTCAGTTCAAGGTACAGATGCTGTGTCAGCACCACCAAGCCTACCAACAAGCAAAAATGTATTTATAAAATGGGCGCTTCTTGGCTCCGTTGGTATTATTAATGGCTATGCAACCATCCTAATGTATTCTCGCGGTGAGCTCGCATTTGCGATGCTTACGGTGATTTTAACCACTCTAGCGCTTTACATTTTCGGTAGTAAAAAGACATACGCGCACCGTTACATTTACCCTGGTATTGCAGGGATGATTCTTTTCATTCTTTTCCCTCTTGCATACACAGTCGGTCTTGCATTCACTAACTACAGTGCCAAAAACCAATTATCGCTTGAGCGAACTCAATCGGTTCTTTTAGATAGAACTTACCAAAGTGGCGAAAGTTTCCCTTTCACCCTTTATAAAACAGATAATGGGCACCGCCTATCTATTGATACCGGTGATCAAATCTTAGCAACGAAAGAGTTTGTACTTGAAGGCTTTACAGGTACGAATCTGGATCTTGCTCCAGTACCGTCGGTTTCTGGTAAGAAAGAGTCAATTAAGACGATCATCAAAAGTCGACCTATTCTAGGTGCGATTGATCTTCATACGCCTTCTGGTCAAGCAATTCGAATGAGTGGTCTGCGTAAATTCGCTGCTGTTAATTCGTTATATACAATGCAAGCCGATGGCGAAACATTGATTAACAACGAATCCGGCGAAACGCTTAAACCAAACATGGAAGTGGGCTACTACCAGCCAATTTCAGATACTGGTGAATTCATTGGTAGCACTGTTTCTCCAGGTTTTGTGGTTCAAATTGGTACTCATAACTTTGAGCGTGTATGGACTGATGACGGCATCAAAGAACCTTTCATCAACATCTTTATATGGACAGTGGTCTTCTCGGCAGTCAGTGTCGGCTTAACGCTTGTTATCGGTTTGATTCTAGCAAGTGTTGTGCAATGGGAAGAGTTAAAGGGTCGTGCTATTTACCGCGTACTTCTTATCCTTCCATATGCGGTACCAGCGTTCATTTCAATCCTGATCTTTAAAGGTTTGTTCAACCAAAGCTTTGGTGAAATTAACATGGTACTAGAGAGCATGTTTGGCTTTAGTCCAAACTGGTTCTCAGACCCTGTCATGGCTCGTGTCATGGTATTGATTGTTAACACATGGCTTGGTTTCCCTTACATGATGATTCTATGTATGGGCCTATTGAAAGCGATTCCAGAAGATTTATATGAAGCATCTGCCATTGATGGTGCTGGTCCGCTGATGAACTTTAAACGCATTACTGTGCCGCTAATGATTAAACCATTAACGCCACTTCTAATCGCAAGTTTTGCCTTTAACTTTAATAACTTTGTAATGATTCAGCTATTAACGAACGGCGGTCCAAACATGATTGGCACCTCTGAGCCGGCTGGTTACACAGACTTACTAGTGAGCTACACCTACCGTATCGCATTTGAAGGCGGCGGCGGTCAAGACTTTGGTTTGGCAAGTGCAATTGCAACGCTAATCTTCCTACTTGTTGGTGGCCTAGCACTACTCAACCTTCGTTTCACTAAGCTATCTCAGGATTAAGGAGCAATATAATGGCAATGGTACAAGGTCAATCACTTAAATACCGTGTATGGGCGACCCATATTGCGCTTTGGATATTCCTATCAATGATTATCTTCCCGTTATTGATGGTTATCGCGATTTCATTCCGTGAAGGTAACTTTGCGACAGGTAGCTTGATTCCAGAAAACCCATCATTGGAGCACTGGAAACTAGCGTTAGGCATTGCAGTCACCAATGCAGATGGCACAGTAACACCGCCTCCATTCCCAGTATTAACATGGTTATGGAACTCAGTGAAAGTCGCGGGTATTACTTCTATCTTAGTGGTGTCGCTGTCAACAACGTCAGCATATGCATTTGCTCGTATGCGCTTTAAAGGTAAAGACACCATCTTGAAAGCGATGATGATTTTCCAAATGTTCCCTGCTGTACTAGCGTTAGTTGCGCTATATGCACTGTTTGATAAATTGGGTCAGTACATTCCTTTCTTAGGGTTGAATACGCATGGCGGTCTGATTTTCTCTTACCTTGGTGGTATTGCACTGCATGTTTGGACAATTAAAGGTTACTTTGAGTCGATTGATAACTCGTTAGAAGAAGCGGCTGCTCTGGATGGCGCAAGCCCATGGCAAGCATTCCGTTTGGTTCTGCTTCCACTGTCAGTGCCAATTCTTGCGGTAGTGTTTATTCTGTCATTTATCGGTGTGGTAGGTGAAGTTCCTGTAGCGTCACTACTACTTTCTGATGTAAACTCTTATACATTAGCAGTAGGTATGCAGCAATACTTGTACCCTCAGAACTATCTTTGGGGCGACTTTGCGGCAGCAGCAGTGTTGTCAGCATTACCAATTACCGCAGTGTTCTTACTTGCACAACGTTGGCTTGTTGGTGGCCTGACAGCTGGTGGCGTGAAAGGTTAAGAACAGTTCGAATAATAATAGAGCGATCTTTAGATCGCTCATTTATCGATACTTCTATTACACTTTTGGTTTGGCCGCTGATCAGTAGTAGAAGACGAACACTGGCGTTACGCATAGCTGGCTGTTAGTGAGGTTCCTTACGCCGTTTACACTAACAGTTTTGTAACTCAAGCCTAAGCATCTGCTTAGGCTTTTTTGTATCGGTAACATGCCGTATTCGTTAGCCGTTGAGTATAGAGATTTTACGGTGTCTCAAAAGTGAGTGACTGAACGAGTGCGTGAGACCTCAAATAATAAACTGCAACCGTTCACGTTATTACATAAAACTTAGAGTTCGCGATTAGAAGGGGCGTAGCCTAAATATTGCAGTAACACGTAAATGCTTTCTTGCTTTAATGCGACTTTTCGAAAGAGGTTTGCAAACGTATTATCCCCACCGAAACAGGTCTGAATGTAATGGTCAATTTCCTCATTCGGATAACCTTCAACATACATGGTTCTTACCCACTGATATTCAACGGCACTGGTGTCGATAATGGTCGATTCACTAAGAGTGGGTTTATGTATGCCCAATTTTCATTCCGCCTGAAGATAAATAACTTTAGTTACAGCGAATTAGAACAAATCAAGATGAAAGAAAAATGACAAATCAGTAAGAATTGTTGGATTAAAAAGGCGTTGGAGCAAGGTTTACCACCGCAGAAAATAGAAAGCGGTGGATTTAGAGGGAAATGTTGTCTTAAATTGCGATTACTTGAGTAGCTTTACATGCGCTTCCATCTCTTCACCAATCTGTTTACGCATATTCATCAGTTTGATTGCGGATTCTCGTAACATAATATCTTCCTCTGTTACTGGAACCCACTCCGGGATCTTGGTTGGTTTTCCGTTTTCATCGACCGCAACCATAATCACAATGCAGTGCGTTGTCAGGCGTTTATCTAAATCTTTTGGATCACTGGCCTGCACATCAATCGCAATATGCATAGATGAAGAGCCGGTATAAATAACCTTCGCGCTGACCTCAACTAAATTGCCCACATGAATCGGCGCGACGAAACGGATACCACCAGCATAAGCGGTAATACAATATTTACCACTCCAACCTGCTGAACACGCATAGGCAGCTAAATCGATCCATTTCATGGCGGCACCACCATGTACTTTGCCCCCAAAGTTTACATCGCTAGGCTCTGCTAAAAAACGTAACGTAACATCTCGTTGACCACCACTCATTAGCCATCCTCACTTGAGCTATTTGCATTTAAACAATTTGCATTTAAGTAATTTGTATTTGAACTACTTGTGAATTGATAGTACGCGATATATCAACGCAACAAAAGTGTAAAGTTAATGCAACAAACAATGGCTTGGCAGGCCATAGCTTCGCTTTAATACGCAAATACAGATAATTAGATGAGTTGTGCTTTTATCTGGCCATCTAAGTTGGCACAATCATGCCATCTCCGCTCTAGTTTCATGACGATAACAGAGCTTTTTTATATTGGGATCTTTCTCGCTATGCGCATTCTTCATACTTCCGATTGGCATTTAGGGCAAAACTTTTTCACTAAGAGCCGTAAACAGGAACATCAACAGTTCATTGCTTGGTTATTACAATTAGTTCAAAGCCAAAATATTGATGCCATCATTATTGCTGGTGACGTGTTTGATACGGGTTCGCCTCCTAGTTATGCCCGAGAAATGTACAATCAGTTCGTGGTGGATCTCAGTCAGTTGAATTGTCAGTTGGTGGTTCTTGGTGGCAATCATGATTCCGTCTCAACCTTGAATGAATCCAAGCAATTATTAGCGTGCTTAAATACCCATGTTATCGCCAATACCAGTGATAACTTGTCTGAACAATTGATTGAATTGAAAGATGAGCATCAACAAGTTGGCGCTCTGTTATGTGCCGTCCCTTTTGTGCGGGCGCGAGATGTTGTTGTCAGCCAATCTGGAGCGAGCGGGACGGATAAACAGAAAGCATTGGGTCAGGCGATAGAATCACATTACCACCAACTCTTTGAGTACGCGGTTGAGCAACGATCAGCAAAACAGCTCGATGTTCCAATCATTACTACGGGCCACTTAACCGCCCTTGGTGTTACAACAAGTGACTCGGTTCGCGATATCTACATCGGAACCCTTGATGGCTTTGATGCTAAAGGTTTTCCGCCAGCCGATTACATTGCGCTTGGTCATATCCATCGCCCTCAACTCGTGGCTAAAAAAGAGCATATTCGTTACAGCGGATCGCCTATTCCTCTTAGCTTTGATGAACTGAAGTCTCAAAAACAGGTGGTTATAGTTGAATTTGACACTAGCCGCAATGCACTGGTCTCAACGGTTGAAGTACCCATGTTTCAAGCCATGGCGATGCTAAAAGGCAATCTCGTAGAAATTGAAACCCAATTGGATGACCTTGCGAACACTGCCGAGAATGCCAGCATGTGGATCTCTATCGAAGTGAAAGAGCAAGATTATCTCTCTGATCTACAAGCACGAGTACAAAGCATGGTTGAAGGTAAGCCTTTTGAAGTGCTGCAACTACGTCGAGCTCGTGGTCCAAAACAGGCGAGTTTAACCCAAGAGAAGAGTGAAACCTTAGCTGAACTCACGCCTTTTGATGTGTTTGGTAAACGAATTGAACTAGAGACGTTTGAAGGGGAAGAGGAGCAAGCAAGGTTGGTTCGAATGAAAGATAAATTCCGTCAAATTGTCTCCGAAGTAGAACATAAGGAGGCAGACTAATGAGAATCTTAAGTTTACGTTTTTGTAACCTCAACTCCCTTAAAGGTGAATGGAAGATCGATTTTACTCAGTCCCCATTTGTCGATAATGGCCTGTTCGCGATAACGGGGCCAACGGGTGCAGGAAAAACCACACTCTTAGATGCTATCTGTTTAGGCTTGTACCACAGCACTCCGAGGTTAGGAGCGTTATCGACATCGAACAATGAGGTCATGACTCGCGGCACTGCGGAATGTTTTTCAGAAGTAGAGTTTGAAGTAAAAGGCGTAGCTTACCGTTCGTTTTGGAGTATGCGTCGTTCACGCGGAAAAGCGGATGGTAACTTACAAGCCGCGCAAGTGGAGCTTTCTGAAGTTGAAAGTGGCAAAGTTCTGGCTAATCAGATTAAGAAAAAAACAGAGCTGGTAGAAACTATTACGGGGCTCGACTTCGCTCGATTCACAAAATCTATGATGCTATCTCAAGGTCAATTTGCCGCCTTCCTAAATGCTAAAGAGTCAGAAAGAGCTGAGCTATTAGAAGAGCTAACGGGAACTGAAATTTACGGACTGATATCAGAAAAAGTCCATGAACATTTCAGTACTGCCAAGCAAGAACTGGCTGAGTTAGAGTCACGAGCTCAAGGCGTACAGCTTCTGACTGAAGAACAGAAGAGCGAACTCCAGAAGTCACAGAGTCAGGTTCAAGCTTCAGTCACTCAAGCTCGTTTGCAAGTGGAAAACTGGCTAGCGCATAGAGCCTGGTGGGAGCAAGTTGAGAAAGAGAAAATCAATCTGACTAACGCAGAACTTGAGTTGAAGGGGGCAGAAAACGATAAGGTAGCAGCGCAGGCTGAATTGTTACGTTTGGCTCAAAGTGAACCAGCAGAAAAATTGCGAACGCCATTTACTCTTCTCCAAGACGCTCAATCGCAACAGAGCAAAATTGAGTTGCAACTTACGACCAAGCAGCTGCAATTAGAGCAGATCAATCAACAGAAAACGCTTGCTGAAAATAGACTCAATACGGTGAAAGCGAAACACGAAGAACTTCGATCTGCACATAAAACGCAAGAAAAACTGCTTAATGATCAAGTGATCCCTTTGGATAATCAACTGGCGACGTTGGCATCCCAACTCAGCAAGCTTGCAGAAGAGAAGGCGAAGTTAGAGCAGCAGTTGCAACACTTAACTCAAGGATCCACAGTATTAAACCAGCAGTTGATGGATTGTCAGAGCGCGTTAGAAGTGACAGCGCAGTACCAAGCGCAACATCAAAGTGATCGTGACGTAGCAGAGCAGCTCACTGGATGGAAGCAGCAACATAAGCAGTGGCAAGAGACAGAGAAACAAAAGCTGGAACAAGCGGCGCAAGAAGGAAAATTCGCAGCTGCGATTGCTTCAGAACAGGAAATTCTAGAGGGTAGCACAAAGGCTCAGTTGCAAGCCGATCTCGAATTGAAGCAGGCGAGTGAGCATCATGCTGCCCTGAATCAACAGTGGACGGTATTACTTCAATCGAGTGATAAAACATCTTTAGAGCGTCATTTAAGTCAAATTAATGAAAAGCTAACATCTCGCCATACGTTGACCAATTTAAACAGCCAATGGCAGCAGTACAATAAAGAACGCAACGACAAGCAAGCTGATAATCAAACACTAGAGGCGAAGCAACAGCAGTTAAATTCGACTCGTGAACATCTAAGAGTGCAATATCAGACTAAGAAGCAGCTAATCACTTCTCTTGAGCAACAGGTGGGGCAAGAAGAACATTTAGCTTACTACCGTTCATTACTTAAGCCGAACATGGAGTGTGCGTTATGCGGTTCTGTTGAGCACCCGAATGTGGATTATGCAAATCCGGATCAAACGTCGGATTTATTAGAGCAAAAGCGGAGCGTCGTTGCCGAGTTTGAAAAAGTTGAACAGCAAGGGAAAGAGGTAGCCGTTGAATTAGACTCCATTGCTAGGCAACTGAAAGACAACCTTGAACGCCTAGCATGGCTTAGTACTCAGTTGGATAATGTTCAGCGAGAGTGGCGGAGCCAAACGGCACGTTTAGAGCTTGAGTTAGACATTACACAGCTGGATAAAGTCGCAGAGTTAGGTTCGGTGTTAGAGCAAGAGCATAAGCAGGTAACCCAGCAGCTTGAGCAGCTATCACAATTAGAAAAGCAGTGTCATCAGGCTAACCAAGCTCAGTTAAAAGCGGAGAACGAACAAAATCGCTGTGTTAGCCAAGTACAATTACACCAGCAACTTCTTGCAAATCATCAGCAAGCGCAGGCAGATGCGAATGAATCGTTACAGAGATTCGACGCGACATCAAAAGAGCAAATCGCAGTGCTGCTAGAGGCTATAGAAAGTTTAGGCTACCGCATTGATGATGTATCGAAAATGACGGATTGGTTTGTGAACAAAGAGCAAGACGTCAAATCTTGGCAGGAAAACCAAGATAAGAAGCTTGAGTTAGAAAAGCAGATCGGCGCTATTCAGATGGAGCTGAAACATGGACAGCAGCGCAGTGTTGAATTGACATCTGAAACTCAACAACTGGTCAAAAAATCTGAAGCGCTGACACAGGAGCAGAATGTCGCGACGAAGCAGAGGTATACCCTATTTAGTGACAAATCGGTCTCTCAAGAGCGCTCTAGTTTGCAGCGCCATCTTTCTGAATCTGAAAGTCTGCTTTCGCAACATTTGGCGACAAATAGTGACTTATCGCAGCGTTTTTCAACTATTAGTGGTGAGGTGAACTCTCTAGATGAGTCTCATAAATTGTCCGTTGTGAGTGTCGAGAGTAAGCAGAAAGAGTGGGAGGCATTATTGCAACAGAGCCCATTTTCAACTCAAGCAGATTTGGAAAAATCCTTGTTAAGTGAAGATGAAGTCAAGCGTTTGACTGATCTCAAAGTGGGGTTAACAGCGCGATTTGACGGTGCTGGGGCACTGGTGAAAGCTGCACGAGAGAGATTGGATACCTTACAGCGTCATGAGCAAGCTACACAATGGAGCGCGATTGAGCTTGCTGTAGTCTTAACTGAATGCGAAGTCACTCAACAACAAGTGGAACAGTTGACTAAGCGTGAAGGTGAAATCAGCAATGAACTGCATTCAGACGCGCTTCGACGAGAAGGACAACAATCACTATTTGAACAGATTGACGCTTATCGAAAGCAGTATGATGATATCCAGTATTTACATTCGCTTATTGGTTCGCAGAAAGGGGATAAATTCCGCAAATTTGCTCAAGGGTTAACGCTGGATAACTTAGTGTACCTTGCTAATAAGCAATTGGATCGTTTACATGGTCGATACTTACTTCAACGCAAAGAGAGTGACGGTTTAGAACTTGCTGTTCTGGATACCTGGCAAGGTGATTTATCACGAGACACCAAAACCCTTTCTGGAGGAGAGAGCTTCTTGGTGAGCTTGGCACTTGCGTTGGCGCTGTCTGATTTGGTGAGCCATAAAACCAGTATTGATTCCCTCTTCTTAGATGAAGGCTTTGGTACTTTGGATGCAGAAACGCTCGATATTGCCTTGGACGCTTTAGATAACCTGAACGCATCTGGCAAGATGATTGGGGTGATTAGTCATATTGAAGCGATGAAAGAGCGAATTCCTACTCAATTAAAAGTAACGAAAAAAAGTGGCTTAGGGGTAAGTGTTTTGGATAACCAGTATAGAAATTAATAGTTTGATAAATAAACCATTTATTTTAAACATAAAAAAACACCTAGCTAATGCTAGGTGTTTTTTTAAGCCGATTCGGTACTGTATTTTATTTTAAGGTGTACCTTTTAAAAGCCAACTGACAGTTAGTTATTCTATCAATTTACATTCGATTTTAGTCTAGATATTGAGAATGCGGTACTGTCCGATCGGACAGGTTTGTAGAATGAGATTATTGCGCATTGTTGTATTTCCACATACAAGGAGATACAACAATGACAATACAAATCCATTCACACAACCTCAATGCAATACCAAAGCATGATTACATCAACTTACTGAAATTGCGCTACAAAGTTTTTTCTGCCCGTTTACACTGGGATTTAGAAACCAGCGAAGAGATGGAAACAGACCAGTATGATGTTGAATTAGCTCACTATTTATACGCAATGGAAGACGAAGGTAGTATGGTGGGATGCTGGCGGATCTTACCGACCACAACGGACTATATGTTGAAGAACACCTTTCCCGAACTGTTGGGGGGGATCAGTGCGCCTGTTGATGAGAAGGTGTATGAATTAAGCCGTTTCGCGGTTGATAAAGACTTCTCGCGCAAAGTTGGAGGTGTGAGTAATATCACGCTGAAGATGTTCCAATCTCTTTATTACCATGCACAAGACAAACAGATTGATTCTTATGTCACGGTGACATCTGCAGGAGTAGAAAAGCTGATTAAACGTATGGGGATCCCTTGTTCTCGAATTGGCGACCAAAAGGTTCATATGTTGGGTGACACAAAATCGGTCGCTTTGCATATACCAATGAATAATCACTACCGGGAGAGTGTAGGCGCTTAAACGACGTGTGTTTAGTCATCTAGATAGGTGAATGAATCGTCACTTTAGTTAGGTGATAAAGAAACAAAGCATGAGCACAAGTGATTAATCGCTTTGTGCTCATTTTTAAGGATAGTGTTAACAGAGGATATTGTTAAAGTAGTGGGTTGATATAACCACCTAAAATGGCTTTAGTGATGGCTTGATATCGGTTGGTCGCATTAAGTTTTTTGCAGGCATTACTGATATGGAATTTCGTCGTACGTTCAGAGCAACCAATTATGGTCGCAATTTCCCAAGCACTTTTCCCTTCCGCCGCCCATGTTAGGCACTGGGTTTCTCTAGCAGTGAGAACCGCTCTTGGTGCTGCATCATTATGACACTTAGCGATGTTGTGGATGTTATTAGACAGAAGGGGAACAATAAGCTGCGATATTTCGATGCTACGGTTTTGCAGTGAGTAGGATTTTACATCCGATGTTGCAAAACTAATCATACCAAACTCACCTCGTAGTCCATGAACAGGGATGCTGAAGCCTTTTTTGAGCCCGTTGCAGCGAGCTTCTTCAAATATCTCGTCGCCGCTATTGGTCAGTTCTTTGATTCTATCCCACTGGATTGGCAAGAAGTTATGAATGCTGTATTTCACAATAGGATCAACGTGCATAAAACCAGATTGATCGTATTGTTCGCGCCAGGCAGGAGGATAGTTGTCAGTGAGTAAGGTTTCAGAGGTAGTCAGCGTTGGTTTTAAGGATAACCCAAATAAAAAATACTCATGATCAATGATGTTATTTAGATCAAATAACACACTTTCCAGTTTCTCATGACTTGAGATCTCTCGATTCTCTTCTATTAATCGAAGTATTTTCTTCATCAATAAATAAGACCTTGTGCCAAATATCAGAACTGATTAAATATAAATATATCAGTAATATACAGTATATGCACCTGTTCTGATAAAAAATCATTCCATATTGACACTCACTGGCTCTTACTTGGTGACATCGATGAAGCATTAAGTGGTGTACTAGACGACTTCAATAGTAACGGAGTTCTCTTTTGCAAAGGCATCGATCTCTTCAGGGGGAGGTGTGTCCGTAATGATGATATCGACATCAGCTATTGTGCCCAGTTTTACCATCGCATTTCGGCCAAATTTAGTATGGTCAACCCCTAGTAATACACAGCGGCTATTTTCGATAATAGCTCGTTTGACTCTAACTTCATGATAATCAAAATCAAGCAACGAACCATCGTGGTCGATGCCACTTATTCCTAAAATACCGAAATCTAAGCGGAATTGAGAGATAAAATCCAGTGTCGCTTCACCAGTCACACCACCATCAATATTTCTGACTTCACCACCGGCGAGAATGACTTTAAAGTCGGGCTTGGTCATAAGAATTGTCGCCACATTAATATTATTGGTGACGATCCTTAACTGTTCATGGTTCACTAAAAGTGCTCTAGCGATAGCTTCCGGCGTTGTACCAATATCAATAAATAGAGTGGCGCAGTTGGGGATATGTTTAACCAAAGCGGCAGCGACTTTCTCTTTTTCTGGCTGTAAGGAGACTTGCCTAGATTGATAAGATGAGTTTTCAGAGCTTGATGCTAGTGTTGCACCACCGTGATTACGTCGTAGCTTATTGTCATCTGCGAGCTCATTAAGGTCTCTACGGATTGTCTGAGGACTTACGTTGAATCGTTCGACTAAATCATCGGTACTAACAAAACCATGAGTCTGAACGAGTTCAATAATTTCTTGATGGCGTTTAACTGCTTTCACTAACCAACTTCCTTATTGCGAATATTCATTTTAGTGTACGCTGTGAAGGCGCAATTTCAATAACTTCGAACAAATTCACAGGCTATTGTGCTCGTCTTTGACGTGGATTCACATAAACGAAAGCAAAAAAGAAAATTTACATTGATGTTAAGCTGCACTCTTGGCAATAACGGCAACCTGCTTAGATGTTTTAATTTGTGAAAGAATAACGCCAGATATCACCAAAATTCCTCCCATCAGATGATAGCTCTGGATTGTCTCTCCAAGCAGAGTCGAGGCTAACGTGACCGCAATGACAGGTAAAAGATTCATGAACATCGCAGTAGAATCAGCCCCGATGATTGCAATCGATTTGACCCACATCCAAGGTGCAATGACCGATGCCAGAATGGCGGCATAAGCGATCAAACTATAAGACGCTTGTGTGGGTAGTAACTGGTCACTGGTCAGCCAGAGTGGCGTCAGCATAATCACAGCACATAGCCCCTGCATGTAGATGAAAAGCCAGTTAGAGAAAGGCATTTTCCAACGCTTTAGAAGAACGCAATACACCGCATAAATGCATGCCGCGATCACCATTAAGCCGTCACCCTGAGTGATTTCTTGGCGGGTGAAAAACAGCATATCACCCTTCCCGAGCATGAAAGTTAGGCCTAAAAGCGACAAAACCCCACCTACAATGCTTAAGCCTGATACTTTTTTACCTAATAACGGGACGCTAATGAAGACACTAAGCAATGGAACCAAAGAGATAATAAGAGACATGTTTGATGCAGTTGTGGTAAGTCCTGCGTAGTAGCCTAGTGACTGATTCAATACCATGCCGAGTAGAGCAAGAAATGCGATCTTACGGATATAAGGTTTTATGGTTTTCCATTGGCGAATGAGCGATGGTAAGCAGAAAGGCGTTAAAAGAACCATGGCAAAAAACCAGCGGAAAAAGCTCATGGCACTAGGCTCTATTGCTGATGCCGCCAGTTTATTTACGATGGAATTGCCGCCCCAGATCACTACGGTAAAGAAAGGTAAGAGATAATTCATGTGATATCCATCGAGTAATTAATCGTTGGAGCTAGTGTATTTGGTCGCTATAATTATAAATATCTCCAGAAAGACATTCAGCGTGATAGGAAGACAATTTTGAAAAAAACGCCGAGAAAGCTGCATCGATCCTTATCAACGGAAAATGCACCATCAGATGTGTTTATGAATTTTGAAGCGTTTTTGTCGAATACTGAAACAAGAACTCACAGCCACGAATGGGGGCAAGTTCAGTTGATCAGTGGCGGGATTTTGGAAATGGAAGCTGAAGGAACCCGTTTCCTTGCTCCTCCCCATTTAGCGATTTGGGTTCCCGCAAATGTGATGCATTGCAGTTATAATCGTAAGCCCCTCGACTACTGTTCATTGAATATCGCTCATCAGCTAACCGCGTCGTTTCCAAACCAGACTAGTTTGATAAAAGTCACCCCAATTGTGTCTGCCATTATTGATGACTTACGAAGTCGAGATGTCAACATTGCACAATCGGAATCTGACAAGCGATTGGTTCAAGTTTTGCTTGATCAACTGGCAACGGAAGAGGTTGAACACCACTTTCTACCGTCTAGCAATCATAAATACTTAGCGCCTATTCTTGCAGCGATAGAGGAGAACCCAACCGATGATATGTCACTCGCAGATTGGGCAAGCAGAGTTCACACCACGGAAAGAACGCTTGCTCGTTATTGCCAAAGCGAATTAGGGATGAGTTATACCGAGTGGCGATTAAGGGTGCGATATCTACATTCGATGGAGCTACTGCGCAGCGGTCAGTCGGTTAAAGAGGTGGCCTTAACTCTAGGTTACAACCAAGCAAGCCCTTTTATCACAATGTTTAAGCGATATTCGGGGTTCACGCCGGAGCAATACAAAAACCGTTTGCTGTAAGGGATTACACCAACTGTCAGGTTATTAAGAGATCTGTTTAGAGAAAAAGCAATGGGTATTCTTGAGGCGTTGGCGGAGAAGAGCGTTCTTTTAGTCGTCCATGGAATTAGCGGCCTATGGGGGATCATGGCCGCTAATTTTTATTTTTCAGGCGTTTCTAGTGCTCTGATGGCGACGTTTAATGCATTGTCGAAATCTGCCCTTTTCTCTAGTTTTCCAGAGCTTGCTGGTCCGAGTGCGTTTGAATATAACGTTCTTTGTTTATCTAAAGGTAGATCTAATTGATTATATAAATTTTGTCGAATTTCGGCGTGTTGTTCTGGTTCATTATTCGAAAGGTCTATCAGGGTATCGTAAATTAGAGTGGAAATGGTGTTCATCGTAATCCCTTAATTACTGAATGGGTTGCATATTCGTTATATCTGTAAATTATCCGGACGTCTGCGATGTCAGTCACATAACAATGGGTCTCAGGTTGATGTGTGACTTATGACATTCTTAGCCCCATATTCGTCCAACGAACAAAGCAATTAAGGTTAGATGTAAGCACATGAGAGTGGTGCTTACTGCGTTTGCTTTAAACATTACCTTCTTGTACGGATTGAACTGGAACAAATAGGCTCGCTTATCTATAATGCCACTCCAAAATTTTATAACTCAGGAAATTGTCCTTGGTTGATGTCGTTATTTTAGCCATTGCTCTCAGTATGGATGCGTTTGCTGTATCTATTGGTCTTGGAGCAAAACATATTAAAAATTCTAGAGCTTTAGCGCTTATGTCGGGAGTCTATTTTGGTGCCTTTCAAGGCGCGATGCCGCTCTTGGGTTATCTAGGTGGAAAGGGTGTTCTAGGATTTGCTGAGTCATATGCACCTTGGGTTGCTTTTCTCCTTCTTGTCGTGATTGGTGGTAAAATGATTCACGAATCGATGTCGGACGGAGCAGAGAAAAATATCCGTGATATAACCCATAAAGTGATGTTTTTTCTCGCGATAGCAACCAGTATTGATGCCATTGCAGCAGGCTTCACTCTTTCGGTTCTTGATGTTAATCCGATGATAGCGTGTGCGATTATCGGGCTAATAACCTTCGGATTTAGTTGGGGGGGAATTTTTATCGGTTCTAAATGTGGAACTTGGCTGGAAAGTAAAATGGAATTACTTGGAGGCGTGACACTTATACTGATAGGTATAAAAATTGTTTGTACATAACCGCAGACCGCTCTTTGCCTAATATCGATTCAGTATCTAGAAACACGATTGGATCGCTTCGGCTTCGCTTACTGATAAGTGATAATAAATTATGCTTTTAGCGACGATGCAGCTAAAAGCATAATTAGTTAAATTGAATTACCCTACACTGAGTGCTCAATCAGGTAATTTAACCCACCCACAATGGCTGCGACTTGAGCTTTATTACACTCTTCATCTGTCACCTTCGGGCTATCAGGATAAACTTCTGTTGTTGAACCAAATTTGCAATTCGTCATTCCACCGCAAAGAGAAAGCTCAGTCATTGGGTAGTTGATGACTCCTTCTTGAGTGACTGGAGAGCCAATAATATTGCCGTCAGAATCTGGCGGAGCGATATGAGTCACTTTTCTTACTGAGTCTATGATTGCTTTTTGGAAGGCTTCAACAGGCTGTTCCGAATCTCCCACGGTATAAAACCCATCAGGCACCTCTTCTTCGATATACTCCACACCGTCGCGAGCAGCAAGTGCAGGCATAAATTCAGATTCATCCGTGTCTGTTGTTTCATGCAG
The DNA here is from genome assembly GCF_005146325.1 of Vibrio genomosp. F6. Lineage (NCBI taxonomy): Bacteria > Pseudomonadati > Pseudomonadota > Gammaproteobacteria > Vibrionales > Vibrionaceae > Vibrio > Vibrio genomosp. F6. The sequence continues at coordinate 302,612 of NZ_SYUT01000024.1, forward strand.
GTCTATGTGCATGAGAAAATCTATGTTGAGAGCGTTAACAAATTGCATCACTGATGCGGATTCTTCTGCTGGGCTATTGGCATAAAACGAACGGTTAGGATCGATAGCAAGTGGGTTCCAACGGTTAATCGTTTCGTAACCCCAAGGGCTAATACATGGCGTTACGACAAAATTGAAGCGGTCTAAATAGTGGTGAACCTGAGTTTGTAGAAAGGTCAAAGCCCCTTGAACACCACTGGTTTCATATCCGTGAACGCCACCAGTGATTAAAATGGTCGGTTTTGAGGGATCCCAATTTTTAGTTTTAATCGCAAAAAGAGGGTAGCGGTCAGGGTCGTAGCTCAGTGCTCCGTATTGTTCGATGTCAAAATCAGCGTTTAGTGCTGTGATTTTTGAAACCACTTCTTCTTGGTAAGAGCGTTTGATTGTGACTTGTTCACGCCATGCGTCTTTCTCTTTCTGCGTCCATTTGACGCCAGCGGTTCCGATTGGATAAAAGTATGAGCTTTGCATTGCTGAGCCTTGTTTTTGAGATGCTTGTTTTATGAGAGTAACAGCGGAAATGAATCGAGCAAAAGATTTTTTAAAGTGAATAGATTTCAGGGGCGAATCGGTGCGTAGAGGTGATGAATCTTGATAGATGATAGATGATAGCTATTGATTGTTTCGCTCAGCTGAATGCTAAGTCAATAAAAACAGCAATGAACATTATCGCTCATTGCCGTTATGTCTGAGTTGAACTCTAGATTAATTTAGCACAACGAATATTTACTTAACCGTCCAAGAAATGGTCTCATCAGCTCGGATTGGCACAACAATATCTTGTCCAAAAGGCATGGTTGATGCAACGGTCCACTCTGCTTTAACGAGTGTGATTGTATCGGTATTACGCGCTTGCCCATAAAAATCAGGGCCATTGTGACTTGCAAATGCTTCTAAGTTTTCAAGCTTGCCTTCTTGTTCAAAAACTTCAGCATACAGTTCTAGTGCGGCATGAGCGGTATATGAACCAGCACAGCCACAAGCGGCCTCTTTTTTACCCTTACCATGAGGGGCAGAGTCGGTTCCTAGAAAGAACTTTTTGCTACCACTGGTTGCGGCTGCAATTAAAGCTTGCTGGTGGGTGTTGCGTTTTAAAATTGGCAAGCAGTAAAAGTGAGGTTTAATTCCGCCAACTAACATGTGGTTGCGGTTATACAATAAGTGGTGAGCAGTAATAGTTGCAGCAACGTTGTCGTTTGCACGGTTAACAAAATCGGCGGCATCGGCTGTTGTGATATGCTCTAACACGATTTTTAGGTTCGGAAAGTCATTCACAATTGGAGCGAGAACGGTATCTAAGAATGCCTTCTCGCGGTCAAAGATATCGACATCATGAGCCGTGACTTCGCCGTGAATGAGGAGCAGCATACCAACTTCTTGCATCGCTTCTAAAACCGGATAAATATTTTTAGCACAAGTGACGCCAGAATCTGAATTGGTTGTCGCGCCAGCAGGGTAGAGCTTTGCAGCAACAACAGCACCTGATGCTTTTGCAGCACGAATTTCATCGGTAGTGGTATTGTCTGTTAGGTAAAGCGCCATCAAAGGCTTAAATTGAGCACTTGGCTTTTCTGCCATGATACGCTCGCGGTACGCTAACGCCATTTCAGTATCAGTGACGGGTGGGATGGTATTTGGCATGATCAAAGCACGGCCATTGTAACGGCTAATGTCTCGAACGGTGTCCGCAAGAACGTCACCATCACGAAGGTGAACATGCCAGTCGTCTGGACGAGTGATCGTAAGTGTTGTCATTTATAAGCTCCCACCAATGAAAATAGTTATGTGATTGGAGCCTAAATAGAGCGAAAAGTGTGAATGCAATCGCTTCCGTTTAGGCGACAGGATGATAGAGGAAATACTATTTGATTTCATCTTCTTTCTGACTTTTCCTTCGTATTTCTGGGATGACGGTGAATTCTTTTGTAAGCAGAAGTTTGTTAGCATGGCAAAATAGAAATGTTAGATACTGAACACAAAGGATAGGGTTAGTAATGTCATCTCAAAATACAACACCTCGCAGCAAAGTCACTCAACACACAGACTCCACCCCAACACTTACTCAAATTAATGTTTACCCTGCTAAATCTGTTGGAGGGATCTCGCTTTCAAATTCATGGGTAGAGAAGCAAGGTTTAAGCTTCGATCGTCGATTTATGATTGCGCTGTCTGATGGAAGCATGGTGACCGCTAGAAAATACCCAAAGATGGTGAAAGTGAAATCTTGCTTAGTCGCGGATGGCGTTATGTTTACGTACCCCGGAATGCCTGCCCTAAAACTGGTGTATTCGGAATTCAAAATGCAAGAGTCACCAGCACAAGTATGGAAAGATACCTTTACTGCATATACCACGACGGATTGTGCTGATGATTGGTTTAGCCAAGTTCTCGGATTGCGAGTAGAGTTTCTATTTTGTGGGGAGCAGTCTAATCGAGTGCGCGAAAAACTTGGCCATAATGTCAGTTTTGCTGATGGTTACCCTGTGCTTATTATTAGCCAACAATCATTAGATGAGCTGAACAGACGTAGTCCTGAATTTCACTCAATGGATCAATTTAGAACCAATTTAGTGGTGTCTGGTTCTGAGCCATTCATTGAAGATAGTTGGAAGCGTATTCGTATCGGTGAAGTAGAGTTTGAAGCAGTAAAGCCTTGTGAACGCTGCATTCTGACTACAGTCGATGTGGAAAAAGGCGAATTCAGAACAACGAAAGAGCCGCTGAATACACTATCTCGTTTTCGCGCTAATGAGCGTGGCGGTGTTTTCTTTGGGCAAAACCTAGTGGCAAAAAATGAAGGATTGATCCAAGCCGGAGATGTAATCGAAGTTTTAGAAACCAAAGAGAAAGAGTTCTATCAAGATACTTCAAGCGGGAATGTTGGTGAAAATGAAGGCGTTGACGATCTTCAATTAGTCGCGGCAGAAGAAAAAGCGCTGCAATTGAGTGTGAATGGCTATCTGTTTGAAGGGAATAACCAAGATACATTACTGAAACAAGCCGAAAACGCTGGGTTGTCGATTATGAATAGTTGCCGTGCTGGCATCTGTGGTGCGTGTATGATGACGTTAGAGTCCGGCAAGGTCGATCATTTTGATGCTCCTGCTATACAAGATGAAGAGAGGAGTATGGGGAAAATTTTAGCCTGTTGCTGCGTCCCTAAAACGGATATCGAAGTGATTGATTAAGCTTCGTGTTCATATCTTGTGATTTAAAAAAGGCTAACAACGAGTGTTGTTAGCCTTTATGCTTTTTAGAGCTTAGAGCTTAGAGCTTAGAGCTTAGAGCTTAGAGCTAGTCATAGATCGTAGGAATTGGCTGACGCTTGTGTTGAGTCGCTTTATAAATATTTACTAGACGGTCGGTGACATCTTGTGAAACAGGCTTGCCTTCCAAAAAGTCGTCAATCTGTTCATAAGACAAATCCAGAGCATCTTCATCCGCTTTTTGTGGATCAAGTTCTTCTAAATCTGCGGTAGGCACTTTTTTTACTAACTGTTCAGGAGCACCTAAAGTTGCGGCTAACTCTCGGACTTGGCGCTTGTTTAATCCAAACAGTGGCGCCATATCGCAAGCGCCATCACCAAACTTGGTATAGAAGCCAGTAATGTTTTCAGCTGAATGGTCAGTACCAATTACTAAGCCGCCAACATAGCCAGCGATTTCATATTGCGCTGCCATCCGTGCTCGTGCTTTAACATTGCCTTTAACAAAGTCGATTTTTGCTGAGTCAGTTGGAAGAAGGTTCGTGCCTTCTAAAGCAATATGAGAAGCTGAATGTAACCCATCAACGCCTGCTTTAATGTTGACAGAAACAGAGTGACTCGGTTGAATAAAAGAGAGCGCTAGTTGTGCTTCATCTTCATCTTTTTGTTCACCGTACGGAAGGCGAACGGCAATAAATTGATAAGCCTGCGAGTTTGATTCTGTATTTAGGGCATCAATTGCCAATTGCGCAAGTCGGCCACAGGTTGTGGAGTCGACCCCACCGCTGATGCCAAGTACTAACGATTTACAACCCGATTGTTGTAGCTTGTTCTTGATGAATGCGACGCGGCGATCAATTTCAAAATGAGCATCAATTGATGGGAGAACACGCATTTCATCTCGGATGAGTTGTTCCATTAGAGTTCCTTTTCTGCAAGCAATATAAAAAATAGTGAAATTAGTAGTATCATACCGAATTCATTTGATTAAAAAACTCAATTTAATAGGCGAAAGTCAGGCATGAAGAAAATAGCAGTGTTTGGGAGTGCGTTTAATCCGCCAAGTTTAGGCCATAAGAGCGTTATTGATTCATTAACCCACTTTGATTGCACTTTATTGGTTCCTAGTATTGCCCATGCATGGGGCAAAACCATGCTGGACTATGATATACGTTGTGAACTTTTGGATGATTTTATCTCTGATCTCGCACTTCCAAATGTACTGCGTTCAACCGTTGAGCAAGAATTGTACCTACCGGGGGAAAGTGTCACCACTTTTGCAGTCTTAAATAGAATTCAAGAATTGTACCCACATGCCGATATAACTTTTGTTATAGGACCAGATAACTTTTTCAAGTTTTCAAAATTCTATAAAGCGGAACAAATAATGCATCGATGGTGTGTGATGGCGTGCCCTGAAACAGTCAATGTTCGCAGCACGGATATCCGTAATCGATTAATGGCTGGTGAGGCAATTGATGATCTAACCACGGTTTCGGTTAGTAAAAAGTTGCAACACAGCAATCTGTATTAGATAATTAAGCGCTAATCTAATGAGGTCCGATGACTATGCTAAAAAAGATGTTCATAGCTTCTATGCTAACTGTGGCTTATGCGCCATCGATTTATGCTGGGTGTGACTTTTTTAGTAATGAATCCGTCATGTTGGAGTCAAAATCCAGTTGGTGTGACTCAATAGCCAATGGCGTTGATATGATTAGCTCAAAAGTCTCGACATTAGGAGGCTTGCTTGAAGAAGAAAAAATGCCGAATACTTACTGGGCAGAGTGGGCATTAAGGCCAGAAGATGAGCCTATCTTAACGCAAAATATATCTAGTAATTACATTGGTCTAGGCATTTGGATGCCAGATGAGTTGGCTGAAAATGAAAACCAAATGACCACAGAAGAGTGGCTGACTAATCACGGTTTACAGATCAGTATTGGTCTGGGTGAGAAAAAAAGCGGTGAGCCTAGAATGCGTTTTGATTACCGTTGGCATGAAGTTTATCAAGGCGATGTCATGATGCAGATCGAACTGCCATTTTAGACTTTTAATGATCTAAAAAAGCCGCTAAGAGGAGAGCCTCTCAGCGGCTTTTTGCTATCTAAAGGAATGCTTAAACTAAAGGAATGTTTAAAGCTCACTTCCAAATACAAGCAGACATAACTGCTCAAACTCTTCTTCTTTACCGGAGAAAAGTTGCTCAATAATAAGTGCTTTCTTTTGACCAGATTGAAGACGCTTTTTGCTCTCGCGCATTGTCATGACTAAGATATTTATCTGCTCTAGATCAGAACTCTTTCCAGGCTCCCATTGATTAAACTCACGACTTAGCTGAGTTTCAATTAACGTTGGCTGAAGGGAGAGAACTTCCTCTTTAAGTACCGCTAATAGATCTTTCTCATGCTGTGGAGATAGCTTCTTTTGGGTTAGCTTATTTAATACGGCACGAGAGAGTTCTGATAAGCGAACTAAACCCGATTGGGTTGGGAACTTGTCAGTTAGCCGAATTGAAAAATCAACACGTTGAATATGAGTATTTGGAAAAAAAGTGATTGAAGTTAGGCAATCAAATGGCACCCAGATGGTTTCCCCTTGTTCAATAGCGTATTCAGTTTTTCCAAGCTTAATTAAGAGCAGGCCACTTTGGACGGTGATTAAACTATGCTTGAGCACTTTTTTTCTTGGGGTAATGACCAAGTAAGGGTAGCTAGTGTTCTGGTGTTCAATCGCGTAATTCATAGTGTAAACCTAAATTTATGGGGCGATAAGATTAACGGTTATGATCAAAAATTCCAACTATAAGTCTGATATTTGGAGATAATCTGGTCTGACCTTGTCAAAAGTATGGACTATGTAGCTGCGAGTGTCGTCAACAATGCGTAGAATGAAGAAGCTTTTTTATTTGATGTAGTGAAAAATGACTTCTAATACCGATCTTTATGCTGATATCCGTCCTTACAATGATGATGAGATCCCAGCTGCAATTAATCGTCTCATTAATGACGAAGAGTTTATCAATGCTATTCTAGAACATCGATTTTCAAATCATGCGACTTGGTTTAAAACTTTAATGAGTCCTGTTTTGCGTGTTTACCTGAAAGTTAAGTGGAGTAAATACCGTTCTGTTGATGCTATCCAACTTGAAGTAAAAAAGTATTTAAAAAATACTCTGAATACGACAACGGATGGGGTGACTTACTCTGGGCTTGATGCTTTAGATAAAGATACGGCTTATTTATTTGTGTCTAATCACCGAGATATCGCGATGGATCCCGCTTTGGTCAACTATGGTTTGTATCAAGAGGATCACAGAACAGTTCGTATTGCTATCGGTGATAATTTATTAAAAAAACCGTGCGCCGCAGACCTCATGAGGATCAATAAAAGTTTTATTGTGAAACGATCTGCAAAAGGACCTCGTGAAATGATGAAAATGCTTGGACAGCTTTCTTCATACATCAAGCACTCATTAGAAACTGGAAATTCTATTTGGATAGCGCAGAAAGAGGGGAGAGCAAAGGACGGGAATGATTTTACCGATCCTGCGATCCTGAAAATGTTTCATGTGGAAGGACGTAAGCAAAAGACGCCTTTTTCAGAATATGTAAAATCACTGAAAATTGTGCCAGTTTCAATATCGTACGAAAATGATCCGTGTGATATCGCTAAAGCCCGTGAGCTATATGAAAAAGCGACACATGGCGTTTATGAGAAAGGTGAGTTTGAAGATATCGAAAGTATCATTCAAGGGATCATTGGACGTAAATCTCGTGTACATGTCGCATTTGGCCAAGTGATCGAAGATGATTACGAAACGCCTGAAGCATTAGCAACGGAAATTGATCGTCAGATACACCGCAATTATAAATTATTCCCGATTAACCTTCTGGCTGAAGGTAGGGAAGATAGCTCAATAACAGAGGCGACCCGTAGAGATTTTGAATCAAAATTGGAGCAACTTCCATTGGGGGCGCATCAGTATTTGATTGATAGCTACGCAAACCCGGTGAAGAATCAAGCATAAGAAAGAGAGGAGCGATAAACGCTCCTTTTTTCATGTCTGAGACAGATTATTTTGCAACGGCGCCACCTAGATTGAGTTTTGATGGCCATTTTGAAATGCGATTGCCACCCAGAAATATGTTGCCTTTAACGGTCATAATATCTGGAAACTCGGTAAGACCAGATCCCCCAATATACAGGTCTCCATCTACCTCTAATCCGTTAGGTAATGCGGTCAAAGGCGTTCGGATTAGGCTTAAATCACCTTTTACTTTCAGTCGATTCGGTAATTTGGTTAGCGGTGTATCGGTTAGGTTGAGGTATCCGCCAACTTTAACGCCTTTGGGCCACGACTGAATTTGTGTTCCAATGAAATTGGCGTACCCTTTTATAGACGTACCAGCTTTAATTTGTTTTACCATGCTATTTGAAGCGTCTAAGCTACCAAGGACCTTTAAACCAGCAGGCAAGCGAGTGATACTGGTTTTTGCAATATTAAGATTACCCTTAACTAATAAATCATTTGGTAGCGAGGTGTAAGGTTTATTGCGCAGGTAAAGATTGCCATAGTTATCTAAATGGTTCAGCAGTTGGTAGGAATCTAAGGGTGCGGAATGGATCGCTTGTGATGCGAAAAGCAGAGTGCTGGCAAGTAATATCGTTTTGTACATCAGGGGAGCCTACTTTTCGGTTGCTATCGCTATTGGCTGTAAGCAATAAATATCTATATAGAGTAGTGTAATGAAGTTTTTAAACAAAATCATACTATTTACTGGGATCAGTTTATGTACCAATGCAGTGCAGGCCAAAACCGTTTCAACTCCCAGCGCCGCTCTCATCATAACTGAAGAGTTGGGACAAAGAGTCTGCTATTTCGAAAATAAAGCCTATACCATAGGTGCTGTTATTCAGGTTTCAGATATTTTACTTGAGTGTGTTGCTGAGAAGAGTTTTGAGACCAATGGAGCGTTGAAATGGGTGAAGTTAGACGTTAAAAACGAGCAATAGTGCTCGTTTTATTCGTGGATCTCAGAATTAACTAACGTCTTAAAGAACGAGTCTTTAATTCAAAAATAAGCTTTTCAGCACTGACTTCAAATTTAAAGCGGGCTGTTAGCTCTGTTGACTCATCAGTAGATTTCAAAATGTCATGCTGTACATTTTTGCATACACCTTGGGCTAAACTTAAGTACTTAGCAAACTCAGCGTCCAGTAGTTCTTGGCTAGTTGCGCTAATCATTACTTCAGATACATCATCGCCTTCTTTAATGATAAAACCGATTTCGCCCGCACAGCCACATGCTTCACATACTTCAGTTTCTTTTAGATCAATACTCATAACAAATCCTCTTACAAAATATGAGGCTATTCTAACGAGCAAATGGAGCGACATCTAGAGAAATGAATGATTCTTGTCTATTTAATGAATCGTATGCTATGTTATTTATTAAAGCGGTGGCTTTCTGTACATAGTCGGTTTGTGGTTAATACATGTGTGATCTTAGTCACATTACTGAATGGAGCTATGTCACCTAAAGGTTAGAATGTTAGACAGTTAGTTGCTTCATGAAGGATTTTATAAGATTATCTATGTGCAGAATAGTATTTCTAAAACGAATTAATATTATGGCTTTATATTGTGATCGATAATGTAATTTATTTATATGAAACTTATTGATTACATATTACTCTGTTACGAAGTTTGTTTTAAATGTTAATAATGTTATTGTTAACATCGCAGATAGAAATGTTTTTCTCATATTGATTCTAGGGTTTATTTGTAATACTGCTTAATGTTGTGCTGTTACTTTCTGAAAAGCAGGTAGTAAATTTAAGCTTGCAGTTTATTCTATAAAGAACATAATACGGATAATTACTTTCATGCTGGTTCAGGCAATTGAATTAGATGGATTTACAAAAAAGAAGAGCGTTAAACCATGCCAAAGCGTAGTAAAGAAGATACTGAAATCACAATTCAGAAGATTATGGATGCTGTTATCGACCAGCTATTGAGATTGGGTTATGACAAGATGTCTTACACAACTCTAAGTCAACAGACGGGCGTTTCTCGCACTGGTATTAGCCATCACTTTCCTAAGAAAACTGACTTTACCGCAGCATTAGACGGTCGCATTTTTAAAATGTTTATGGAACATATTGAGTTCGATAAAGATCTTGAAGGCTTTTCAAAAAGCTGGCTTGTTGCTTTGGAAAATGCAGAATTCTTAGCTATTTTACGCTTGCTTTTCCACCATGTAGTTGTATCAGAAAATGCTCATGAATTTGCAGCAAATGGTATTGACCGCTTATACAAACTTGCTGAATCACAATTTGGTTCTGAAAGCTCTAAAGAGCTAGAGTGGCTATTGGGTAAATCTCTGGTTCAAATGAGCAAATAAGCCTGATTACATATTAAAAAAGCCTCATATATTGAGGCTTTTTTTCTATTTAAAGAAAGTTATATTGAAATTAACTTGTTATCAATAAAATGAGTTGTTTGGATACTGGCTAGAAATTGTGAGTGTATGACTTATTTGTGTATGCATATACAATTTAAGTAGTTGGTTATTGTTATTATAGTCATTGAATTTTAAGTGAGTTCTTGAGGTGAAACCTGTAAGCCGTGATTGGGATGAATTCTGTTATCCATTTATTTACGAAGAGAGTCCTGTTTGTGATTTCGAAATAATCGCAGATGAACTATGCAGTCGTGTTGGTTTTGTGCTCTCTATGGAGCTTGATGATTATTCGCGTGATTTATTGAGCCGGGTTCAACCTAATATCTATCATTTGAATGGTTCTGTCCGTGGAAAACTGGCTATTTCTGTAAATGAGCTGGAAGAGTTGAAAAAAGATTATGTTCAACTGAGAGAAAAATTAGACGGAGGCTTTAAAGGCTTTGTGTTACCAGGTGGTCATCCAATCGCAAGCCAGTTGCACCTTTGCCGATGTCAGGCAAAAAAGATTGTTAGAGCTCTGGTTAAGATCGAGCATACTAGTAGTAAGAGCCCCGATCCTATTCTATTTAAATACGCTAACTTATTGGCGAATACAATGTATGCACTTGCCTCTTACACCAATCAGATTACAAAGTCGCCAGAAGTTGAGTTTGTTAGCCGTAGTTATAGCATGCCAAAAAAATAGCCTTAACAAAGGCTAAGGCTATTTTGTTGAACATTAAATCGAATGATTAGCTTGTCATTGCTGCGGACTCTAAGTTCTTAGCGCCTCGTAACATCGCTTCAATTAGTTCACCAGCATTAAACTTTTCTAACGCTTCATGTGCTCCTACTTGCTGCGCCCTATCGACACAAATTTCGCTAGAAAGGGATGTATGTAATATGCGGTAAGATTGGTTTAGAGAGGGATCATTTTGTACTTCGAAGGCTAGCTCATAGCCGTCTAAACCGGGCATCTCTATATCACTTACGAGAAGTTCAATAGGGGTATTGTTCTCAGCTTGCTCTTTCATGACTTTTAAAGCATCAAGGCCGTTATTACAAATTTTGTATGGAATATTAATACTATCTAAGGCATCGGAAAGCTGCTTGCGGGCGATGGATGAATCGTCTACCAGCAAAATATGCAGCGCTTTTAGTCTTTCTCGTTCAATATCGGTGAGCATTGGAATTCGAGCTGAGTCATACTGTGGGTAGATTTTAGATAGCAATAATTCTACATCTAACAGCTGGACGATGTTGTCTTCAAATCGGGTGATTCCGGTAACAAAGACATTATGTCCAGTTACGGTTGGTGGCGGCTCAATAGATTTCCAATCACACTCTATTATTTTGTCGATAGATCGCACCATAAATGCAACCACAGTTCGCAAACAGTCGGTGACAATTAGGAAGCAATTTTCATACTCTTCTGGCTCTATTGGACGAAAACCAATCGCCGCGGACATATCAATGACAGGCACGGTTAGCTCTCTGATGGTGATAGTGCCAATAACATGATGATGAGAGTATGGGATTTTTGTCGTTGGCATATAAGGGACAATTTCTCTTACCTTAAGCGTACCAATGGCAAAGCTTTGCTTTAATGATAGCTTAAACATTAGCATGCCTTGCGATTGGTTAGCCTTACTCTTTGGTCGAGCCATATATATCCACCTATATTAAAATATTCTTATGCAATCTTATCTGATCATAGCTTAACGGCAACTTAAGTCTTAATATTTATGCGTTTTTATTGCGTCTACTCAAATTGGCTAGGTAACGATGAGTGAAGATTTAGAATTGATGAGGTAAAATGGCGTATCGCAACACTTTGAGATTAATTATGGCTAGATCAGCAGCAGCGCTCCACATTTTGGTGAAGCATAAAGAACAAGCAGAAGACATTATCAAACAGTTAAAGAAAGGCGCAAAATTTCAGACGCTTGCAAAAAAATTCTCCACCTGTCCGTCAGGTAAAAAAGGAGGGGATTTAGGGGAATTTCAAAAAGGGCAGATGGTCCCTCAGTTTGATAAAGCCGTATTCACTGGTGAAATCTTAACGCCACTATTGGTAAAAACAAAATTTGGTTGGCATGTTATTAAGGTTTTATACCGAACGTAATTTGATTGAAGTCATCTATAACGAAAACTTAAGAGCATAGAGGTAATTCTATGCTCTTTTTTTTGCCGACGTGTTGTTTGATTGTTTATGTTTCCCCATTTATGACTACTGCTATGAGTGATAAAGATCACAGCTTTGGCTTTGGCTATTAACTGATCCCTAAAATACTTTACGTGGTAGTAAGAGGTTTTCATAAACATCATGAAAAGGAATGGGGTAAGGGCGTTTGTGCTGGCAATTAATTATTCTTTCAATATATCAGAGTGTTATGTCTATTTTTTTTAGAGTGTGCATAGGGGTAAGTTGAAAGCTGAAGCATGAATTATCCAGAATTTCATTCCGTTAACCTTCTACGCCCTAAGGTATCCTCCGGGGTCGCATTGCAAAAGGGGGAGGGAGATTTCATTGCTGATCATATAATCGTTGCATTGTTTGGGCTTGTATTCATTTTTAACCTTGTATGTATAGGTTGAAGCCCAAGAAGATAGGAGAGAAATTATGACGCATTCAGTAGTGCCGAAGCAGAAGAGTAGTGATGTGATTTTACATGCATTCGATTGGACTTATTCAAACATCGCCCTTCAAGCTAGTACCATCCATTCTTTGGGTTACAAATCAGTGTTGGTTTCACCGCCAATGAAATCAGCGAGAACGGCTGAAGGTACGAAATGGTGGCAACGATATCAGCCTCAAGATTACCGAATTATTGACAACCAACTTGGCAATACACATGACTTTAAGGCGATGGTTGATGCTTTAAAAGCACAAGGCATACGAACCTATGTAGATGTGGTCTTCAATCACATGGCTAACGAATCTAAGCAGCGATTAGATCTGCAATACCCTAATGCAGCGGATATGGCGGAGTATGAAGAGAGCAATGGACGGGTTGAGGAATTAAAACTATTTGGCGATCTCTCTAAGCCGCTGTTTGATGAAGATGATTTTGTTGAAGCGTTCGGTATTGAGAATTGGAAAGATAAGTGGGAAGTGCAAAATGGTCGTATATCAGGCGGACCACAAGATCCCGGCTTACCGACTTTGCGCGTGAGCGATTATGTTGTAACTCAACAGCAGAATTACCTTAAAGCTTTAAAAGCTATGGGTGTTAAAGGCTTCCGAATTGATGCGGCTAAGCACATGTCAATTGAGCATCTTAAAAGAGTATGGACTGAGGACATAACTAAAGATATTCATATTTTTGGTGAAATAATCACAGATGGTGGTGCGACAGAAGAAGAGTACGAGATTTTCTTAAAACCTTATTTAGAAGAGACTCGTTTAGGGGCGTATGATTTCCCTCTTTTTAAAACCATTCATGATGCGTTTGCTCCGAAAGGCAGTTTGAAAGCTTTGATTGACCCATACTGCTTTGGCCAGGCGTTGTCACACCGTCGAGCGATAACGTTTACGGTTACTCATGATATTCCAAACAACGATGTCTTCCTTGATTTGGTGATGGATGAAGCAAGTGAACACTTGGCTTATGCATACATTTTAGGTCGTGATGGGGGCGTCCCACTTGTCTACACAGATTTAGATACTAGTGGTATCGTAAATTCAGAAGGAAAACCACGTTGGCAGGATGCTTGGCGCTCAGAAGCAATGATGAATATGATCGGGTTTCATAACCAGGTTCATGGTGAAAAAATGTCAGTGATCGAAGCAAATGACGACATGATTGTATTTTCTAGAGGGAAGAAAGGCCTGGTGGTGATCAATAAGTCGGTTCGAAGCCAAAGTCTACTTGTTCCTTGGGGCGCTGATGTGACCGATTTAATGACTCGTAAAACATTAGAGAATATTGGAGGAAAGTTAAGCTTCGATATTCCAGCAAAATCCTGCATGATGCTAGTTAATAGTTAATAGTTAATAGTTAATAGTTAATAGTTAATAAAAAACGAGGCATTAAGCCTCGTTTTTGTGTATCTAACCAGCTAGCTTTACTTAAACAATGAACTTATTAAGAAGCTCGTCTTGCTGTCTTACATTGCTGATTTGTACTTGCATTGCAGCATTTGCTCCTTCTGCTGCATCTGCCACTAGAGTGGATAAATCTTTAATTTTCACTGTATTGTTGTTTATCTCTTCCGCAACTAAGCTTTGCTCTTCTGCTGCTGAGGCAATCTGGATATTCATGTCTGAAATCTGCTCGATTGCACCACGAATTCGCTCAAGAGAACCATTGGCTTGCTGTGCCTTCTCTACCGCTTCAATGGCTGTATTTTTACTTTGATTCATCGCGTTAGACACTGAACTTGCCCCTGCTTGAAGCTGTTCAATCATACTGCGAATTTCAGTGGTCGATTGTTGAGTTCGCTGAGCAAGAGTTCTCACTTCATCTGCTACAACAGCAAATCCACGGCCAGATTCTCCTGCCCGCGCGGCTTCAATGGCAGCGTTAAGTGCAAGTAAGTTTGTCTGGTCAGCAATGTCATTGATTACTTTAAGAATGGTTTCGATGTTATCTGTTGCTGATTCCAATACTTGTACTTCTGAAACGGCTTCATCAATACGAGCCGACAAGTTATCAATTGCGACCGTTGTGTCACCAACAATGGTATTGCCTTCAATGGTTGCTTCATCAGCGTCTTTCGCTGCGGCGGCGGCACCTTGAGCATTGTTTGCGACATCTGATGACGTTGTGGCCATTTCATGCATCGCTGTCGCAAGTTGTTCAAGCTCTTGAAGCTGGTTTTGCATTGCCGATACCGATTGTTCAGCACCGCTTGCTGTCATTTCCGTATTGCTCATTATCTCCTTACCGATCGTTTTAGATTGAGTAATTTGCATCTGCAGCGTTTCAGTGAAGGTGTTAAAACCTTGGGCAAGTTGAGAGAATTCTTGGTCAGTATTGGTATCTAGGCGTTTCGTTAAGTCACCTTGACCGGAAGCAACGTCTTGGATTGCATCATTCAGTACTTCTAATGGTTTCATTAATGATTTGATCAGTATTAGGAGTATTGCAATGCTGAGCACAAGCGCAATTAAAGTGTATAAAATGGAGCTATCACGTAAGTCGTAAACTGCTTGGAAAGCAATACCTTCATCTAAAATTGCTCCGACGTACCAATCTTCGCCGGGTACTTTAGAGAAATCGACAGCAAAGGTTTTGCCATCAAGATCGACATATTGCGGTGACTCCTTGATGCTCACATTTGGTAAATACTCGCTCATCGGTTTACCATTCATACTGGTTTCAGGGTGAGCAATGGTGGTTCCATTTTCGGATACTAAAAATAGGTAACCGGCATCAAATAGGGTCACTTTATTTACTATTTCTGCAAGTCCAGCCAAGCTTACGTCGTAAAAAATAGACCCGATGAAGTTACCATTCTCACGTACAGGAGTCGCAATCGATACGAGGATCTCATTGGTGGCGGAGTCTGCGTAAGGGGCGGTGATGATCAGTTTATTTGCTTGCTGTGCTGCTTTGTACCATGGGCGAGATCTTGGGTCCCAACTGCTACCAGGATTCCAGGAAGGATCATTATTAATATTGGAACCATCATTTTCAAATCCTAACCCAACAAGTAGAAATGTATCTTTGACTACTGGACGGGTAATCACATCGGAAATGTGCTGAGGTGACAAATCAACTTCAAGCATGCTTGTGGAATAGGCGGCGATCGCTTTACGGTTATTAATTTCGGAAGCTACGGTATTTTTAACGCCATCAATGATTTCTATTACACTTTCGTTCACTTGTGATTGAACTTCAGATTGCATAGTGAAGTATTGTTTTGCGGTTAATAACGATACGGTAACCAATAATAAGATGGATGAAGCGGCAACAATTTTGTGGCTGAATTTCATGTCATGTCCTTCTGAAATTTCATTCTCTATCAGTGTTATAGTTAGAAAACTCAAGAGTAGCCAGAAATAGTTACAACTTTAGTTGAGTTCTTTGATATGAGTAATGATTGGTTGTTGTTTCATATATTATTGTTATAAATACAAAAAGCGAGTGAATGACTCGCTTTTTGTGTGAGTTAGCCAATAAACTAAACGATGAATTTGTTCATGATTGAATCTTGCTCTCGAACATTTTCAGTTTGAACTTGCATCGCAAGATTGGCACCATCTGCGGCTTCTGAAACTTGTGTGGATAGATCTTTGATCTTCACTGTGTTGTTATTGATCTCTTCTGCCACCAAGCTTTGCTCTTCTGCTGCTGATGCTATTTGAATATTCATATCAGAGATTTGGTGAATCGCATCTCTAATCTTATCTAAAGCCCCATTGGCTTGCTGTGAACGCTCAACAGCCTCAAATGCCGTATCTTTACTTTGATTCATGGCATTGGAAACTGAACTAGCACCCGCTTGTAGCTGTTCGATCATACTTTTAATTTCAGTCGTCGATTGTTGAGTTTTTTGCGCTAATGTTCTGACTTCATCTGCGACAACGGCGAAGCCACGTCCGGATTCTCCTGCACGCGCAGCCTCAATTGCAGCGTTGAGTGCAAGTAGGTTGGTTTGATCGGCGATGTCATTAATGACTTTTAGAATTGTTTCAATGTTATCCGTCGCTGATTCCAGAACTTGTACTTCCGATACGGCTTCATCAATACGGCTTGATAAGGCGTCGATAGCCGTAGTCGTGTCTCTGACTACTGATGTCCCTTCCTGAGTTGCTTCACCTGCCACTTTGGCGGCTTCTGCTGCGCCTTGGGCGTTATTGGCTACATCTGATGAGGTTGTCGCCATTTCATGCATTGCGGTTGCAAGTTGTTCAAGCTCTTGAAGCTGAGTATTCATCGCTTCTGCTGAGGCTTTCGAACCTGCAACTGTCATTTCAGTACCGCGCATGATCTCTTCACCTATCGCTTTAGATTGAGTGATTTGGCGCTGAAGAGTTTCGGTGAAAGTATTGAAGCCTTGTGCAAGATCTGAAAATTCTTGATCCGTGTTGGTGTCTAGTCTCTTCGTTAGATCACCTTGACCTGACGCAACATCATTAATTGCAGCGTTTAGGGCATCCAATGGGCGCATAAGGAATCGGATAAGTAAGGTCAACGCGATGATACTTAGAATTAAACCGATAATAGTGAACAGAATTGAGCTGTCGCGCATCTCTTTGATTGATGCGAAAGCGATGTCTTGGTCTATGATTGCCCCAACATACCAATTTTCACTTGGGATAGATGTAAAACTTATCATGAAGGTTTTACCATCAATCTCAACGTTTTGAGGTTGCTCATTCAGTGTTGCCTGAGGAAGGTAACTTGATAGTTTTTCACCATTATTTTTAGCATCTGGGTGAGCAATGGTTGTGCCATCGTCTGTTACAAGGAATAGATACCCAGCGTCGAATAAATTGACTTGATTGACCAGAGTTGCAAGGTTTGTTAATTCTAGGTCATAGAACATGCCAGCAACAAGTTGACCATTTTTCTTAACAGGGGTCCCGACTGAAATGATTACGTTTTTACTTGATGCATCAACATAAGGTGCGGTGACAACAAGGTGCCCTTTTGATTTGGCGTCTTTATACCACGGTCTCTGGCGAGGATCGTAATCAGAGCCAGCGTCCCAGTTATCGTCGTTCTCTATTACAAAGCCATTCTCTTCATAGCCATAGCCGATGGCTAAAAAGCTGTTTTTTAACTTTGGTGTTTCAAGAATCGCCTGAACATAGTCGTGATCGTTTGGAGAGATCTCTAGAATTTCGGTTGTGCTCTGGGCTAGAGATTTTTTTGCTTCCATCTCTGATACAACCGTATTTTTGACCCCTGCCACCAGTTCATTGAGGCTGGAGCTAACACTTGACTCAACTTCCGCGCGAACGGTATATAACTGTTTTATTGACAGCAAGGAGACGGTAACGAGTAATAATGCCGATGAGGCCGCTACAACTTTGTGACTAAACTTCATAAAAATCCCTCTTTAAATAAGCCAGTAAGTAATCCGTTATTCTTCTTATTATGTAATTGTATCGGCAAGTATGAATGAAACTTGATTGGATATCGCTATCAATTCCACGAAATAACAGCATGTGTGAGCTACGCCTCTGAATGGAGTACTATTAATATGTGAATTTCGTTCGAATAAGATGTGATTGTTACGATAAATACCTAGTTAACTGAGATATTTATGCGTATATGCAGTTACTTAATTGAAATTTTAGATGTGTTTATAGCTCGCGAGAACTAGTCTTTATAGAACATTTTACGGATACTAGCCATTAGAGATGTGATTTGGTTTTTTTCGGCCATAAATTTGTTTTTTATAATAAAAAGCCCCGCATTAAGCGAGGCTCTAACTAACTAACTAACTAACTAACTAACTAACTAACTAACTAACTATTTATTTATTTATCTTACTTGCCATATTTCATTTAAAAGATGAAATGGGCTACACCAGCGATAACAGGAAGAGTTATCAACGTACGCAGGATAAAGATAATGAACAGTTCAAAGATATTGACTGGGATACGACTACCTAATAGCAGGGCACCAACTTCAGACATATAAATAAGTTGAGTTACTGACATTGCAGCGATGACAAATCGAGTCATTTCGTTGTCGATCGACGCCGCAAGAATCGCGGGAATAAACATATCAGCAAAACCAACGACGATGGTTTCAGATGCCGCAACCGCTTCTGGAATGCCTAACAGCTCTAAGAAGGGAATAAATGGTTGTCCAAGTACAGAGAAAATAGAAGTGTACTCAGCGATAACTAATGCAATCGTACCTAAACCCATCACCACAGGCAGTACGCCGAATACCATATCAGCAGCATTGCGTATGCCTTCACCGAATACAGATTTAACTGAAGTGACTTTACTTGCTTTATTCAATGCTTGCTCTAATCCCCAAGAGAAAGAGGTGTGGCCCGCAGGAATAGCGTCTGCGTCTTTATCTGGTACAGAGCCATCAATGAAAGTGTTCTTTTTCATTGATAATGGAGGCAGTCGAGGAATAATGATTGCAGCCACGAAACCCGCTAAGCAGATTGCCGCATAGAATGGTAAGAAAAGGTGCTCTAAGTTTACTTGAGCGATAACAACTAAGCTAAAAGTAATAGAAACCGCTGAGAATGTGGTACCGACAACCGCCGCTTCACGTTGAGTATAGAATTTGTTTTCGTACTGTTTACTAGTTAGAAGAATACCAACGCTGCCATCACCTAACCAAGAAGCCATACAGTCGATTGCACTTCGACCTGGAAGGTTAAACACAGGACGCATGATTTTGCTTAGTAGAGTACCGAACAGCTCTAGTAGACCAAAGTTAAGTAAAAGTGGAAGGAGCAAACCAGCAAAAATGAAGACTGAAAATAGAGTAGGTAGCAACCCTTCAAGAACCAACCCACCAGTGTTCTCTTCCCAGATCGCTTCAGGACCAAACTGGAAAAAAGTCATTAGAACCGCAACACCACCGATCACTCTAACTGCTAGCCATAATAGAGAAGGGTTAAATAGACCGTTTAAAAAGCTATGATTAACAATGAAGGATGGTTTAATCAGTTTGGTCAGTACAGAGGCAATAGACATGAAAACGATGATCATCGTTATCATCGGTACTAAGGCGTCACCAAATAGGGCTTGGATTGATTTGGCTAATACTGCAACAGGAATGGTGAGATCCCCATCATAACTAATTGGCGCCATGAAAAGGAACAAACCAATTAGTGAAGGGATGAAGAACATCCCAAAATTACTCTTTTTTACTGGTGCTTCCGTATTTTGCGTATCGTATATCATCATAATCTCAATTACTACTAGTCAACAAATGCCGAATCCTTGGCATAAATATTCACTAAACATCCGTATTTACTCAATGAAAGAGAGATTACCTAGCTTTGCATAGTATTGCAATACTATGCAGGAATATGGGCTAAATATTCAAGATTAAAGATTAAAGATTAATAGAGTTCGTATTTTGAGCGATTTGTTCTGTTTGTGTTACAAGTGTGTTTGTGGTGTTGTTTTTCGATGGTTTTGATGTGAGCTTGTTAACATACAGGAAGATGGAATAGCAAAATGCAATGATGAATGCAAAAGTAGCCGGAAAAGCAAGTGCATACAAATCAAAATGTTTGAATAATGCTGCTCCTAAGGTTCCTCCTGAAACAAAGCCAGCAATAATGAAAAGAAAAAGTGTTGCTTTTCTGCGATCAAAAGGACGACCTTTTAACCTCTCTCCGATCATTATCCCCAAATCCGTGATGAGACCTGTCATGTGTGTGGTTCTAATAATCGCACCACTGTAGGTTGTGATCATCGCATTTTGTAGTCCGCAAGCGGCTGAAGCAAAATAGTGCCCTGTTAATGAGCCATTGACCAATACATACAGAGCGGTAAATAGTAGTGCTCCTTCGGTACATAGAGCAATGCCATAACGACGCCCACGTTTTAAAGCGGTACTTTCAATGTAGAAACCACTAATGGCAGCACCAAGCATAAAGCTCAGTACGATAAACAGTAGATGTAGAGTTAGGTCGTTAGCGTTGTAAAGGCTTGAGCCCAAAAGTGTAACCGTTCCTGATAGGTGGGAGATGGATTGATGCTGGAATCCCATTAAGCCAATTGCATTGACGGTACCTGCAAGCGCTGCAAGTAAGAATGCACCATATTCAATCCAGCGAGGAAGTTTTGAAATCACGATGTTGCCCTCTGTATACCAAGGGCTGGATTATAACGAGGCTACGTAAAGAGACACAGATAAATTGTGCTATTGCGTTTGATCTTACTCAAAAGTAAGCGAAGAAAACGATTGGTTTATTCTTGAGCGTTTCAAAAAGATGCATATTACTCAAGATGTTCCATTTGGCAGTCAAATTTTACCCAGCCATGTTTTCTCTCTTCATATACTGAGAAACTGGGTTCAGGGAAATCTTGTTCTTTAAATAGGCCTAATGGAATGACACTTGATTCCGGTAACGCGCTCAAGGTGAGTTGCATTGTCGTGCCGCAGTGAGGACAAAATTGATAAGTCACTTTATGGTTACTATTGGCTATTCGCGTGTATTGTGAAGTTTCACCAAGAATTGAAACTTGCTCAGCGGGAAAACGCGCTTGCACACCAAATACGCTGCCTGTTCGCTTTTGACATTCAAAACAATGGCAAATAGAAGTACGAATGGGCTCTCCTGTGCAAATGAGGGTAACATTCCCGCATTCGCACTCTGTGGTTCGTATTTTTTTGCTCATAAACATCCCCTTTCTAACGGACAAATATAAATGTAAGGTTACTTAATGAATCTCAAGGTATTATTCATAGTTTAGCGCATATTATTACCCGTCATTTAGGATCCAAAATGAAGAAACGTATTTTACCCATACCTCTTATTTTACTTATTCCCATCCTCTTGTTGATCATCGTGGTCATTGGTGGTGTCTATCGCTTTAGTTTAAGCGATGAAGAGATCTTGGCGAAATATCCTTCGAGTGCAGTGAGTTTCGATCCTGTTGTTAAGGCTGTTTTTGATCTTAAGTCAGTCAACCCTTGGACGATAGAGGTCCCAGAAACGAGTGCGTTTTCGTTTATTGATGAGCTGGACAGCGAACAATATATTGCCTACGGCCACTATGATTCGGGTCTGGAAAGAGGAACCGTTCGAGTTGATATTGGTAAAGTGTTACCCGTTCCTCAAGTAGACTATGCCGCCTATTTAGCCCCTATGAGCGTGTCCAATCAAGGCTCTGGCGTATTCTATTATCTGGCGTTATTTAAGTTTGATACGCAAAGGAGCCGCGTTGTTTTAGCCGATAGCCTTTATGTAGGGGATCGTATTTCTATCACGAGTTTAACGGCTATCGAAGAGGGTTCTATTGAGCTTCAGTATCTCGATAGAACTGATGATAGCGCGATGGCAGATACTCCAACCGTGGAGAAAAAACAGCGAGTCGTAATTTCGGGGCAACTGAAGATTATCGCGAGCGAATGATCGGTTTGTGTTCGAATAATATGCAACTCAATATTGTTAATGTGAGCCAAATTACATATCATCGTCATTAGAAGTATAGAATTGTGAACTAAAACATAAACGTTGATAAATTTTAAACAAATGGAGCTTGCTATGATTAACAAACGTTTTTTCAAGACTAAAGATGAAGTTGAAGTGACTTTTGAACTTGCTGCCGCTGATGCTCAGTCCGTAGCGATTGTTGCCGATTTCCTTGATTGGGAAGCGACACCAATGAAAAAAGTAGTAAAAACAAAAACGTTCAAATTTAAAACGCGACTGCCGAAAGATAGCCAATTTGAGTTTCGTTATTTGGTAAATGAAAATCAGTGGGTAAATGATGGGCAAGCGGATAGCTATATTCCTAACGAATATGGTGAAGATAATTGCCTGGTATCAACAACACAAGTGTAGATAATTTCTTTTTCTAAGTTCTTGTCGTACTGGGTTTTTAAGCTTTTAAAGGGCACATTGTTGCCCTTTTTAAGTGTAAAGATGACAATGCCATGATGATTTCTGGCTCAGAAAAGCATATTCTCTTTCCTTTATTAGTTTAAGATATTGGTTAGATTGTGCCTTTAAAAATACTTACTTCCCGATTCTCTGAATGGTCACTTTACAAAAAATCGTTGGTTTTTTGTCTCCCTTTAGGTGCTGTTCTTGGGCTTTCCGCCTCTTTCCCTGATCATCAACTGCAACGGACGATCGAGCTGAACTTACCTGAATCTTCATTAGTTAGCTCTTTTTTTACCGAAACTAACACCGCAGCACTTCCGCCTGATTTCGAGTATGAAATTCAACCTGGCGATAATCTCAGTAGCATCTTCACTCAGCTTGATTTTACTTATCAAGAGATGATGAAAGTGATGGAGACAGATCTCAACTTCTTGGCATTAGATACCCTTAAGCCAGGGAACCAACTGCGTTTTTGGCGAGATGAATCAACGGGCGCACTAGACAAAATGGAGTTGGTTTTTAATATCGCAGAGAAAGTGGCTTACCAGAGGTTAGACGATGGTAGTTTTGAATATCAAGACATATCCATTCCTGGAGAGTGGAAAGTGATACCGCTAGTCGGAGAGGTTAACGGGAGCTTTTCAGCTTCAGCGAATCAACTGGGGCTGAGCAGTATAGAGATAGATCATGTTGTCGGGCTTTTAAAAGATAAGATCAATTTTTCACGAGACTTACGCGCTGGTGATAAATTTGAAGTTGTGCAGCGTCGTCAATTTGTTGGAGATATCGCAAGTGGCAATCGTGAGATCCAAGCGATCAAAATCTTTAATCGTGGCCGCGTCTTGAGTGCTTATTTACACAAAGATGGTCAATATTACGATAAAAATGGTGATAGTTTACAAAGAGCATTTCAGCGCTATCCGACAAGTCGAAAGTGGCGTTTAAGTTCAAACTTCAATCCCAAACGCCTGCATCCTGTTACTGGTCGAGTTAGCCCTCACAACGGAACGGACTTTGCTACACCTGTTGGGACACCAATATATTCTACTGGTGATGGTCAAGTTATCATGACTCGCAAGCACCCTTATGCTGGTAACTATATTGTTGTTAAACATGGCAGCACATACAAAACGAGATATTTGCACTTAAGCAAAATTTTAGTGCGTAAAGGGCAGAAAGTGTCTCGTGGTCAAAAAATAGGCCTTTCTGGAAAAACCGGACGAGTAACGGGTGCGCATTTGCATTATGAATTGATTGAGCGTGGTCGAGCTGTCGATGCAATGAAAGCGAACATTCCAATGGCAAGTTCTGTGGCAAAGAAAGATATAGCCGAATTTAAAGCGACAACGGATGAGCTTGATAATTTACTGGCAGCTCAAGAAGCAGAGCAGATAAGATCATCAACGCTAGCGAATCACTTATCACAACAGGAAAACGGATCTTAATGCTTTTGATTTAAAGCTGAGTGAATCGGTTGTTTTAAGTCAGCATGAGTATGTATAAAATTGAAGCCGTTAGTATGTAATCAAAGAGATTGCACACTAGCGGCTTTTTTATGCTCGACGTATCTGATTTAAGTTTTTCCACTGCTCAATAATCGTCAGTGGACGCTCTGGGCGGGAGAAATAGTACCCTTGAATTTGGTGGCACCCCATCGAATAGAGTTTATTCAGTGCTTCTAAATGCTCAACCCCTTCAGCGACAAGATCAACGTCTAGGTGCCGAGCAAGTTGAATGATGAGTGACACGACATGTTCAGAGGATTTATTGGTCATCATGTTACGGATGAAACTTGCATCAATCTTAATGCAGTCGATAGGGTAGCTATGAATGTAATTGAGACTGGAATAGCCTGTACCAAAATCATCGAGTGCAACCGTAAACCCAGAATGACGAATATCATTGAGAATCGGCTCAATTCCCCCACTTTGTGTGAGTAAGACGGTTTCAGTGAGCTCGATAGTGAATTCTGGCGGTGTGAAGTGATATTTTCGGATGGTGTGAAGCAAATTTGAGAGATACAGGCTGGAATCAGAAAGCTCGTTTGCAGAGCAATTGATCCCGAACTTTACTTTGTATCCTAGGCCTTGCTCTAAAATTTGCTTCGCCTGACAAGCTAACTCAATGATCCTTTGGCCCAATGGCACAATGAGTCCTGACTGTTCCGCCGCTTCAATAAATTCTATCGGCGAGATGGAACCGTATTCGGCACTATCCCAACGACATAACACTTCGAAGTAATTCCATTCTGTCCGGTTGTTGTTAACAATTGGCTGGACCACTACGTAGATCTCGCTGTTTTCCTCAATTGGCTTTTCTAGTTCGTTTCTCATCGCTTCGATGATCTGTGTTTTACGGTGATACTGAGCGCTCAGGTGGGTGTCGTAGCACTGGATATGTGTGTCTCGATATTGCTTGCAATCTTTGAGCGCGAGACTTGCATTTAGTATGAGTTGATCGGCACTTACTTGGTTATTTGATGTTCTGGCAATACCGATACTCACACTAAAGTTGATTTGGTGAGCAGAGTCTGTATAGCCTTGACTGATAGAGCTAATCAATTCTTCACTCATTTCGATAGGTGAATCTGAAAAGGTGATGAAAGCAAATTCGTCACCAGCAATACGAAATACTAGGTTGGGATCAGGCACGGAACGTAATAAATTCTTCGCGGTGAATTTTATGATTTGGTCTCCGATATAGTTCCCGTACAAATCATTGATTGCTTTGAAATTATCTATATCAACAAAGGCTAATGAAAAGGGTTGGTCTAGTTGTTGAGTCATCAACTCAAGTTTATCTGCTAAGCAACTTCGGTTTAAGAGACCAGTTAGGTTGTCATGCGAGACTTCGTGACTGAGTTGATTGAATAATTGGTTTGAGCGTTCTGAAAGCCAGCGTTCCCTGAGAGTATGAACAATAATATTGGCGTAAACGTGATGACAATAAAGAAGTTGAGCGGTGTCATCTAATGGTTCCTCAAAGGTTGAAAGTAAAATCCCCATGATCTCACCATTATGTGCTTTTAAAGGTACACCCAAATATGACTCGATACCGCACTCTCGTAGAAAGGCATCTTCTGGGAATAGGTCATACACTTTTTCAGTATACAGGCAGTGGTCATTTGTTGCCTGTCGCACGGTTTCGCAAGGCGTATTTTCTAAGGAATAGTTGAAGTTATTGATGACTTCGCCACCACAGGCGTAAGCAAGGGTATGGGCAATATTTTCGCTTTTGTTGATTTCCACAATACATGAACAATATGAATTGAAATTTTGGTGCAGTTGCAGTGAGACCTGCTCTAAAAGCTCAACATTATCTAGCATCAATGTTGAGGTGATCTGTTCTATATCGATAGTGTGATTAGCTAATGATCTTTTCATAATGATCACTTACCTTTACCTGAGCCAACTGATAATTATTATTCTTATATGCATGTATATTACTATTGACGATGTTTGCGCAAATTTCAAACTTTTGGACTAACTTTTATTGTGGTTTCCTCCACTAGGTTAGGGGGACAGAGGTTTGGCCTACACTCTTTGTTTTATGTCGTGGAATGAACACTATGCTTTTTATCATCTGAGTTGATGAGAGTAATAGAAAGCAATAGCGAAAGGCATTTAACCAATGTTTTTAAGCGGTGACGTGTTAGAAGCTCACTGATACAATGCGCTCAATTGAGAATCCTATAATCAGGAAAGTGAAATGCAACAGAATGAATTTGAAGTTTTAGTTAAAAACGTATGTGCGCAAGACGATTTACCAAAGGCGCTTGAGGTATTAATTGCTTGTGAAGATGAAGAAATTGCTGAAGCTGCAAAATCGCTAGTGGGTCAATTTGCGCTAGCCGACGTTGAAGGTGAGAAGCGAGTTTATCACGTAACGTTACAAGAAAATGATGCAGGTGAAGAAGAAGAGTTTGTTGAACACGTAATGAATGCGGGAGACGACGTTGTCAAATTTGCGGCTTGGTTCTTTGAATCAATGTTTGAATTGAAGCAAAAAGACACGTATCAAGCCGCAGGTAAAACCTATAAGCAACCTAAGCGCAGCTAATAAGAGAATAAACCTCGAACAGTAAAAGAAAATAGATGAGTCAAATACGACTGATTTTTATTAAATACTCATCATGAAAGTTAATTACAATAAAATGTGATGCAAGTCTTGTTTTTGGTTCTGTTTAATGTAAAATTGCCACATAAAGAAAGTTAATTACAAAACTATATTGATGTGGAGAGATAACATGGGTAACGAATTAGGCGGTGCTTATCTTGGTCAAATGATCGCTCAAGACATGATGCACCAAGCGCTTTATGGCAAGACTAAAGCAAAGAAAACATCTTTCATCAAAAAAATGATGAAGAAGATGTCTAAGTAATTAAGCTTTAGCATATATTTGAAGCCCCAGGCAGTCATGTCTGGGGCTTTTTCATTTTAAGTAATGAAAGAAAAATAACAGTTTGTAATTGGTGTCTAGCGAGACTAATTTACCGATGATTAGCTTGCCGATTGCTTTGCCAAATCGACGACGTTATCTGGTATGGAATCGAGACCATTCTCACCAATCCAAGCTTCAAGGTTGTCTGCGCCACCGATATATTTACCATTCATCCAGATTTGTGGAACCGTTACCGGTGTTTTTTCGCCAATGATGGCTTTTACTTCTGGAATCATGCGGTAAAGTGCGGCGCTCTCTTTGACAACATCATGGTATTGATACTGGATGCCAGCATCATCTAACATCTGTTTCGCTTTAACACAGTATGGACATGTCGCTTTGCCATAGACAATGTTTCCTTTAAGCGAGTCTCGCGTGGTCCACTCTTTGATGACCGATTGAACCAAAACACCACGATTAAGAGCTTCCCCTTGACTGATCACTTTACCTTCAACGACAAGAATCGGAGCATGCCAAGCGCCCAGTTTTAAAGGCTCCCACCAGTAAGAAAGCCAATCTTTCACTTCCAACTCTACTGGAACATCCGCTAATTCATTCTCAAAGGTATCTTTCAAAATATCTTTGGTCAAAGTGCATTCGCCACATGGAATGTTGACTTTAAATGGTCCCCAGCTTCCACCCCAGCGGTATAACGTGATTTTTATTGGGTTTGACATCGGCACTTCCTTTCATGATTCCGTTTAATAATAAGAACTAATGAACGAGCTTTTTATTTCAAATTAAATTTTTATTTTTTGTTTAGAAGGCTTTTTTGTTTCCCAGTGAGTGATAAAAGCAACAGAAGCGATAATGATGAATGCCCCAAGCCATAGTCTTCCAGGTGGAACCCAGCCAAATACCATCCAGCCAGCTAATACATTAAGAGGAAGCTTTGCATGGTCAAAAGGTTGTACAAACGAAGCATCAGCAACTGCATAAGCCTTAACAATTGCCCATTGAGCCAAAGCTGTCATCGCACCAGCAGCAAGTAATACAAGCCAGATTGTCCCACCTGTTGGCATATTAAAATCAGGAAGAGCGAGCAGAATATTGAATGGTGTGATTAAAACAAGAAGATAGACCACCATGGTTGACGGTGAGTCATCGGAAGATAATCGCTTCACCATTAATGAATAGCATGCCCAGAAAAAAGCCGCGCCAACAGGGAGTAACGTCGCCCAGTTAAAGGTATCACCCCATGGTTCCAAAATAATCATAGCACCGATAAAGCCAGTCAGCGTGGCTCCCCAGCGTGCCGTACCTACTTTCTCTTTTAGAAATAGACCAGAGCCGATCGTTGCAAACAAAGGGGATGTCATTAGCAATGCGATACCTTGCCAAATAGGTACAGGGTACGCGAGCGCCCACAACCACAGTTGAATCCCAATAACGGAAAGGAAAACACGTAAAAGGTGCATACCAAGGCGGTTGGTTCTGAGAGATTGACGGATCCCTAATGTTCTTAAGTAAGGCAAGATCACGACTAAAGCTATCGCATATTGTACAAGTGCGACAGTTGTGGAAGGGAGACCAAACTTAATACTGGCGACTTGTGCAAGGCTGTTCACAATGGCGAAAGCTAAGCCTGCTGTGAGCATCCAACTTGCCCCTTGGATTGGGTGATGATTTGATTGGGTCATTTAAAAGTGAATTTGTTAAAAGATGTTAGTAAATCATACGTTTTATCGCGGGCTAAGCCAATCATATCCTTTTGATGATGTTTTTAAAAAAATCTGAAGGAAAGAGATATCCCCCAATAAACACGAGGAAAGTGAAAAATATGTAGCGATTGATGATTGCTGTGATTACTCTGGTGTTAAATGTATGGTGACAAGCTTTGGACAACATGATCTCAGTAAGTATAGAAACCAGCAATCTGTGGGAGAAATGAATAAATGACAACTCAATTTCTTGATGACGTGATACAAGGTCATCGAGTCGTCCAATCATTAGATGTTGGTGATTTACCTTGTGGTGAACACCAACTTTGGTTTCAGGCTTCAACTTGTGGCATTGCTCAGCAACAGTTGCTTCCTGTGAGAGTGTTTAAAGGGACACAGTCGGGACCTCAATTAATGATCACTGCTGGTATCCATGGTGATGAACTCAATGGCGTTTTGGCCGCTCAGCAAGTGGCACGAGAATTGGTTGGAAAATCTGTTTTTGGGTGTGTGACGATTGTCCCTACGGTCAATTTAACGGGAATGCTGAATCATAGTCGAGATTTTATTACTTCGGCACCAGATGCTTCTTCCGTTAACTTGAATCGTTTTTTTCCGGGTAACCACGACGGTTCAACAGCAGAACGTTTCTTGGCTAATTTATGGGAAAAGCTATTGAAACCCAATGCTACGTTCGCGATTGATCTCCATACTCAAACCAGTGGAGCGATTTACCCATTGTATGCGTTCGCTGATTTTCGATTGCCTACGGCGGTGGAAATGGCGAGATTGATGGATCCTGACTGCATATTAGATGATCCTGGAGACCCAGGCATCTTGGAAACCGTGTGGAACCGTAATGGGATCCCAAGTATCACGGTTGAAGTGGGGATGGGGAAAGTGACCCAGCCTGACATGATTCAGCGTGCAGTCGATGGCGTAATCAATGTATTGAGTCACTATCAAATGATTACCGGTACGGTGAAACCACCAAGCAGAGTATGCGTGGAAGGGAGTAAAATCGTGACAGTCAGAGCGGAAAGCGGAGGGTTTATTATTCCGCAGGTTGCTCTTCTGGATGAGGTAAAACCAGATCAACTATTGGCTATTCAGTATGATGCGTTTGGGCAAGAATCGATGCGATACCTTTCACCATCATACGGTGTCGTGTTGAGTCATAATACTGATGCGATGCGCGAACCGGGTGGGCTAGTGGTGCGGTTGTTATCGTAACTATCTATATTCTGGATAGCTTGCTTTTGGTGTATTTGTTTTTGGTGAACATGCTTCTCCGTGAACTTGAGCCGGGATTAGCTTTAGCTCATAAAGACTCGAAACCAGAGTCCCATCGGTGATAAAACACCTGTGGTAATATTTTTAATTTCGCCATCTCGAATAATCACAACAGTGGGAGTGACTCGTACTCCCCAATTCTGACTTTGTGTGCCGGTGACATCATTTAAAACAGAGAATTGATACTCATTTTCTTGCATGTATTGGCGGATCTGAGCGTCATCTCCAGACGAGAGCGCCACGCTGACGACAGGGTTATCGTGTGAGTAACGTTCGATCGTTGGGCTCACAAGACTGCATGCGCCACACCAAGTCGCCCAAAAATAAACCACAACGGGTTGATTTTTACTGAGTTCGTTAACATCTAAGGTTTCGCCATTTAGTCCTGTTCCAACAATGTGTGGAGCCGATCCTGATGGCATATTTGCGCTGTAGTAGTAATCTAATGCGAACGAAAATAGGCTGACAATCAACAGAATAGAGAGCAGCTCTTTGGCCCATTTTTTGACTTTCCTGGGGTTTTTATCTTGTTCTGAATCGTGTTTGCTTTTATCTATATTCATTGTCTCAACGCCATTAAATCCACTTCCATCTATATTGACCTGTATTCTAGCGTTTTTCTTTCATATCGATGTTATTGCCTCGGCATATTTGCATAGTGTGCTCCCATTCGAGCAGTGCTCTGCACATTCGAAGTTAGGAATTTAAGGGCGGTTTAGTTCAGAATAGTTGAGCTAGAGATCTGATTTTTGATAGAAAAGTCAGCGTGATTCTTATCTCCACCTGGAATGATAGGTTAGACTCTGCGCTCATATTTAAACCAAGGAAAGGGACATGAACGCGGTTCGAGTCGGAGAAAGGGAAATTATACCCACTAAAATAGTGTGCATTGGGCGAAACTATGTCGATCACATTAAAGAGTTAAATAATCCGATACCAGAACAGATGGTCGTGTTCAATAAGCCTAATAACTGCGTAACGTCGACGCTCTCTTCGTTCCATCAAGAGCCATTACATTACGAGGCTGAAATCTGCTTTCTTGTTGAACAGGGACGATTATCAGCAGTAGGAATTGGTCTTGATCTGACCAAGCGTAATTTACAGTCTTATCTCAAAAACAAAGGTTTACCTTGGGAAAGGGCCAAAGCATTTGATGGCTCGGCGGTGATGAGTCGTTTTATTAGCCTTGATCACATTGATGTGAAAACATTGCAGATCGAACTCTATATTAATTGTGTTCGCGTACAGTGCGGGCAAGTCGAACAGATGCTCTATCCACCACTCGCTATTTTAGCTGAGCTTGAAACCTACACGACACTTTACGATGGCGACATCATCATGAGCGGTACCCCCAAAGGCGTTGGAGAAGTTCATGCTGGAGACGTTTTTCTTGGGCGTTTAAAGAGTGGAGACAAAACGCTGATAGAAATTGAATGGCAAGCAAAGTAAAGCTTTTAGTTGCTTAGTTGCCATTTCATTTAAGTCTACTTGTAATAGATAACGGAACCAGTGCTAAACGAAGACTAGTTTAGTATGAATACGTTAAGCACTAAGAACAGCAGCATACTCACAATGGTCGTGAGGAGAACATTTTTCGTCTTCCATGCAATAAAAACCGCAATGACAGCGCCCCATAAATAAGGGTTCTGAACGGAAAGGGACAAGGTGCTGTCGGGCATAAATACAATAGGCCCCCAAATAGCAGTCAGAACAGCAGGGCTTGAATAGCTGAGCAGCTTTTGCGCTTGCGCGTTGAGTCTTAATGGTAGTTTGGGCTCTAAAAATAGATACCGGCTAAGAAAGACTAAAGCGGTCATTGCGAAAATAGAGAGGATTACCATGACTGTTCCCCCCAATATTTTTCCGTTAGATAACCGAGCAGCATTCCACCCACACTTGCGAACATGAGACTGCCTTCAATTTCCCAATAAGTGAGGCCAACGGATAACACGAGTGCGCCTAGTACAGAGACTAAAATGGGAATGTTCTTGATGGTCGGGATCACGATTGCGATGAACGTTGCGGCAACCGCAAACTCTAACCCGAGTTCATTCAGTGCAGGAATGTAGCTTCCTGCGACAATACCAGCAAAGGTGGCAAGGTTCCAAAACAGATAGAAACTCAACCCTGCGCCAAGGGCATACCAACGGTTAAACTGTTTATCTGTCTGGTGCCCGCATACCGCAAATAGCTCGTCGGTTAATAGAAAACCTAGTGATAACCGCCACCGCAAGGGAAGAGGACTGATTTTACTTCGCATCGACACGCTATAAAGAAAGTGGCGTGAAGTAATGAAGAAGGTGGTCAACAGCATCGTCGTTAACCCTGCGCCAGCCTTAATCATGCCCATTGCGACCAATTGTGCCGAGCCAGCAAATAGAATGGCTGACAGCGCTTGCCCTTCTAAAGGGTGTAATCCAATATCAATCGCAAATGATCCTGCTAGTAACCCCCACGGTAAGACGGCAATGCTTAATGGGATCATGGCAACCGTGCCCTGTAAAAAAAGTCGAGTGTTAGAGTCTGTCATGGTGTCGGTCATTGTCTTTGTATGCATCATTTTTCTTCAATGAGTATTCGGTCTATTTATTTAGCCACTGTTGAAATAATGGTGATTGTATAAAATTGCTCAATAGAGCTTTAGATATTGCCCCGGGGTTATTCCCATGGCTTTTTTAAAGTGTCGATGCAAATGGCTTTGATCGTGAAACCCTGTCTCTTGCGCCGTATCAGATAACGAGTGCCCTTGCTTCATTAGCTTTCTAGCCATGCGTAATCGAGACTGAATTTGATACGCATGGGGAGGCAAACCAAACGTTTTTTGGAATGATCGGACTAAGTGGTATGGGCTAAGGCCACTTAGTTGTGAGAGATCACTAAGAGATACATCCGCTTGTGGAAAATCATCGAGAAACTCTTTGATCAGCAAAAGTGGCTTTTGCGCTTTACCTTCATGGTTTATTGAGTGTCTAGACTTACCATGCTTTCCCATCAATTTGACGAGAGAGGCATAAATCAAGGTTTCTCTTAATAAGCGATTCTCTGAGTGTTCGAGAGTGTTGAATACGAGTCTAAACTGGTTGGCTAGTTCTGGATCATAGACGACAGGTTCGGGAAAATATGGAGCACCAGCATGGGCTTGATTCAGCTCTCGGCTAATCTCTTCTAACTGCTGAGGAAGAGGATACATGGCTTTATATGCCCATCCACCTTCTGTTGCTGAGTGGCCACTATGCACCTCATCTGCATTAATTAAGATGATGCTATCTTGTGGTGCAATATGATTGCCTCCAGTTCGATAAAAACTCTGAGCTCCTCTCTCAATGACACCTACCGTGTAACCCTCATGACTGTGACGAGAGAAGTTTTGTTTCTCGTATTGAGCATCCAAAATTTCCAGCCCACCGAGTTCTTCCGCTATTTGGTAGTGAGCAATCTCTTTTTTGGTTTTCGCCTGAGCCACATGAGTTCCATTTGAGACTTGAATGAGTTTTATCAGTGTAACGCAATTAACAGGAAGAATTTTGTACAAAATTGCGCATGCTATGTTCTTGAACTGTTAAAAATATCGCTGCTTGATGTGCTTGTATTTTAATCTATCGCTATTTACTTTATTTGCAGTCTATCAGTCATGGTAATGGTTCTTATGTTGGTATAAAATTCGCCGCTGAATTTATAAGGCAAAATATAATAATGATAGATATTTCAATTCTTCCGGTTTATTTAACCGCTGTCGTTGCGTTGCTACTGCTGCCTGGGCCAGACATGCTTTTGATTGCAAGCTCAAGTATCAGTTACGGCCGTAAAGTGGGTGTTTTTGCAAGTTTGGGAAATGCGACATCGGGGATTATTTTAACCTTACTCGCATCGTTAGGGGTTTCAGCTCTTATCGCAATGAGCCCAATCGCATTGAAAGGTTTAACTCTTCTTGGCGGTGCGTACTTGCTGAAAATGGGGTGGGATAATGTTCGTGCTCAAGCTGATGTTGCTCCTGAACTGGATCAAACATCAAAAATGGCGACGACTTACTATCAGCGTGCTCTAGTCAGTAACTTGCTAAACCCAAAAGCGTTACTGTTCTTTGTTATGTTCTTGCCTCAATTTGTATCAACGAACATTGCCGCTTCTTCTGGTGAACAAATGCTGGCATTAGGTTTACTGCTTAATGTTTTGGGCTTGTTGTTCAACTTTATTATTGTCGCATTAGTGGGGACTCTGGGTAAGACGTTGGTAAATAATGTTCAATTCCGCACTTATCAGAATAAATTCATGGGCGCGATTTTTGTCTTCCTCGGTATCTGGTTATTGAGCTCATTTGTGACATCGTTGTAAGTCGTTAGATTCGACATTATTTTCAAGCTTTGAGTGATCATTGGAAAAGAAAAGTTAAAGCCAGCATTGGATTGCTGGCTTTTTTGTACCTATTTAAATGCTAAGACTTGATTGATGTAAGGCTATCAACTGCGCCATTGCATTATTGGCTTTCTCTTGTACAAACTGATAGTCATCGCCTTCTTTAAACTGCTCGATGACTTCGTAATAGCACTTCAATTTTGGCTCTGTTCCTGATGGGCGCACAATGATCCGCGCGTCATTGTCTAAGTGGTAAATGAGTACATCACTCGCGGGTAGGTTGATCTCTTCTGTCTTTCCATCTGCCGTAAATCTCAATGATGCTTTAAGATCTTCAGTGATCAGTACTTTAAAGCCCGCGATCTCTTTTGGTGGAGTCTCGCGTAATTTATCTCCCATTGATGGAGAGTTTGGCGCAAGAGCAATGCTGCGCTGAGCATTCACATAGACACCATGTTGACGATAGATACTTTCAAGTTGATCCCATATCGTTTTCCCTTGGCTGTATAGCTCAGCTGCGAGTTGCGCGAAAGCGACCAAGGCAGAAAGACCATCTTTGTCCCATACCTTGCTGCCAACTGTGTAGCCTAGCGCCTCCTCATAAGCAAAAAGGAACTGTTTCTCTTCACTCTGTCTTTGCATGGCGACATTGGTGAGCCATTTGAAACCCGTTAGAGTTTGGAAATATTCAGCGCCTTTGTCCTGAGCTATTTTTTGCAGCAGTCTTGACGATACAATGGTATTCCCTACCAGTTGCTTGGTGGCGTCAGTATGACGAAGCAGATATTCACCAAATAGAATCCCAACCTGATCGCCTGTTAACATTTTATAATCTCCCTCAGGTGTTCGAACCGCGAGGGCGAAACGATCGGCGTCAGGATCATTCGCACAGGCGAGTTCAGCACCCACAGAATCCGCTAGGGCAATTACCATGTCCATGGCTCCTGCTTCTTCAGGGTTAGGGAAGTTCACGGTTGGGAATGTACCATCGGGTTCCCGTTGTTCTGACACGCTGAGGACCTTTTTAAACCCGGCATCATGCAGCAGAGTTTCCGCCATTTCAGCGCCTACGCCATGCATTGCCGTATACGCAACAGAAATCGAGAGCGGGTCAGTATGATTAGAGAGCAGCTCGTTAGAATTCATGGTTTGGCGATAGCTTTGGTAGTAATCATCCTCTAGCCAAACGAGTAAGCCTTTTGCATGGGCGTCACTTAGTGACATTTGCGGAATAGGTTTTGTCGCAGCAATGTCGATCTCTGCGGCGATCCCTGAATCATGAGGAGGAATGATTTGAGCCCCGTTTTCCCAGTAAACTTTAAACCCGTTGTATTCAGGAGGATTGTGGCTTGCTGTAACGACCACAGCCGCGGCGGCATTAAAGTGTTCAATGCCATAAGCGACAATCGGTGTTGCGGCCACTTTACTGGTTAGGTAGACCTTAATTCCGAGAGAGGTTAATACGCTGGCGGTATCGTGAGCAAACTGCTTGGAATCGGTTCGCCCATCATAACCAATGACAACCCCGCGCTTGCAAGTGTCATTGGTGTGATCAATAAGGTAATGGCCAAGACCTGTCGCCGTTTCTTGGATCACTAAGCGATTCATCCTGTTGGGACCAGCCCCGACCATTCCCCTTAATCCTGCGGTTCCAAACTGAAGTCTAGAGTGGAAGCGATTCTCTAGTTCGTCGTGTTCGTGCGTATCGATGAGGTATTGAAGTTCTTCGCGAGTTTTAGGATCTGGATCTCTTTCTAACCAGTGAGTGATTGCTTGCATCATAGTCTGAACCCTGTACTTGTTCTTAATCATCATTAATAAGCTTAATGTAAACGATATTCATTATCAATTAGTTGAGCGCAATCGCTAAACCTAGATTTGTTATCGATTCTCATTTACTGGATGAGTTTTATATTCTGTCCCTTGAACAATTATAGATCTCTAACTAGCCTTTATTAACATAAATATAACAAATTGATTTTTAGTCATGTTACTAGGAAACAGATTGCACGGATGATCGGCATCGACCAACTATGGCGAGAGATGACCCAGGAGGGGCCTTTGAAAGAACTATTGATGATAGCAAAGCGACTAGTCCTTATCTTTATTGGGTCTCACTCCGCGCTCGCATTTTCAGGTGATTCTTCATTGAATATGACGAAAGGGGTCACTGACATTAGTGGCAAAGTCTATGACTTACATATGCTGATTTTTTATATCTGTTGTGCGATCGCTTTGATTGTTTTTGGTGTGATGTTCTATTCAATATTTCATCACCGAAAGTCAAAAGGTGCGGTTGCTGCGCATTTTCATGAAAGCACTAAGGTCGAAATTCTCTGGACCGTTATTCCCATCATCATTCTTATCGCAATGGCGATCCCTGCAACCAAAACATTGATCGCGATGGAAGATACGTCGCAGTCAGATTTGACGATTAAGATCACGGGATCACAGTGGAAGTGGCATTACAGCTATTTTGGACAAGATGTCGAATTTTTTAGTTTGTTGGCGACCAGTTCAAAGCAGATTGAAGGCGTAGAGGAGAAAGGAGCGCACTACTTACTCGAAGTCGATAACCCACTTGTTGTGCCTATTAACCGTAAAATCCGATTTTTACTGACTTCTGATGATGTTATTCACTCATGGTGGGTCCCTGACTTTGCAGTCAAAAAGGATACGATCCCGGGCTTTATCAACGAAGCATGGACAAAAATCGATAAGCCGGGCGTGTACCGAGGCCAGTGTGCCGAACTGTGTGGACGAGCTCATGGGTTTATGCCGATTGTGGTACATGCAATGGAAGAGGATAACTATGAAGCATGGTTGGCAGAGAAAAAAGAGGCATTAGTTAAGGCAAAACAGGCGGCCTTGAGTGCTTTAGACCAATCCCTTTCAATGGAGCAGTTAATGGCGACAGGCGAAGCGGTCTACTTGGCCCGATGTTCCGTCTGCCACCAAGTTTCGGGCGCGGGTATTCCTGGCGCTTTTCCAGCGATTAAAGGCAGCGCTGTTGCAACGGGAGATCGATCTGCCCATATCGATGTGATTGTGAACGGTCGAAGTGGTACCGCTATGCAGGCGTTTGTAAATCAGTTAACGGAAGAAGAGATCGCAGCCGTCGTGACTTACCAACGAAATGCATGGGGAAATGATACCGGTGATTTGGTTCAAGCTTCGGATGTGAATTCGTTTAAACAGCAGACAACGAAGGGTGATTTATGAAAACGTCAATAGAGTCGAAACAGAAACAATCTGCCGCTGTTGATGATGAGTTGAACCATTCTGCGAGTGGAAACATGAGTGATGATCATTCCGAGCATCACGCTCCAAGTGGTATAGCGCGATGGGTTTACTCTACTAATCATAAAGACATCGGCACTCTCTATTTATGGTTCAGCTTCATTATGTTTTTGACAGGTGGAGCCATGGCGATGGTGATCCGAGCGGAGCTATTCCAACCGGGTTTGCAGCTGATTGAGCCGGATTTTTTCAATCAAATGACTACAGTTCACGGGCTTATCATGGTGTTCGGTGCCGTAATGCCAGCCTTTACTGGGTTAGCGAACTGGATGATTCCGATGATGATTGGTGCGCCTGATATGGCGCTACCAAGGATGAATAATTTGAGTTTTTGGATCTTACCTTTTGCCTTTTTGATCTTGATTGCTTCCCTATTTACAGAAGGTGGTGGACCTAATTTCGGTTGGACATTTTATGCGCCACTATCGACAACTTACGGCCCTGACAGTACCGCTTTATTTGTATTTTCCGTTCATATCATGGGAATAAGCTCAATCATGGGGGCAATTAATGTCATCGTCACCATATTCAATATGCGAGCGCCGGGGATGACACTGATGAAAATGCCAATGTTCGTTTGGACTTGGCTGATTACTGCGTTTCTTTTGATTGCGGTGATGCCTGTTTTAGCCGGGGCGGTCACCATGGTTCTCACCGATAAATATTTTGGAACCAGCTTCTTTGATGCTGCTGGTGGTGGGGATCCGGTGATGTTTCAGCATATATTCTGGTTCTTTGGTCACCCCGAAGTTTACATCATGATTTTGCCATCTTTTGGGATTATTTCAGCGATAGTACCAGCCTTTAGCGGTAAGCGTTTGTTTGGGTATCACTCGATGGTGTATGCCACTTGCAGTATTGCACTGCTCTCTTTCTTAGTTTGGGCGCATCATATGTTTACTACTGGAATGCCCGTTTTTGCCGAACTCTTTTTCATGTATTGCACCATGTTAATTGCAGTGCCCACCGGAGTAAAAGTGTTCAACTGGGTGGCGACAATGTGGCGAGGTGCTCTGACGTTTGAAACTCCGATGTTGTTTGCTATTGCGTTTATTGTGCTCTTTACCATTGGTGGATTTTCAGGACTGATGCTGGCCATTGTGCCTGCGGATTTCCAATATCATGACACCTATTTTGTGGTGGCTCATTTCCATTATGTGCTGGTGACGGGGGCGGTATTCTCCATTATGGCGGCAGCTTATTATTGGCTACCGAAGTGGACAGGAAATATGTATGACCAAAGATTAAGTTTGTGGCATTTCTGGTGTTCGGTCATTTCGGTTAACGTTCTATTTTTCCCAATGCATTTCCTTGGTTTAGCTGGCATGCCAAGACGAATCCCTGACTATGCGATTCAGTTTGCCGATATTAATCAGGTCGTCTCAATCGGTGGTTTTGCATTTGGTTTATCTCAATTGATCTTCTTATGGTTAGTGATCAAATGCACTCGGGGCGGTGAAAAAGCGAGCGCAAAACCTTGGGATAGGGCTGAAGGGTTAGAGTGGACGGTGCCGAGTCCCGCGCCTCATCATACCTTTACCACACCTCCGAAAATTGATGATTAAGGTGATGTGATGGAGAAGAAAAGTGACATTTCAAACCTTAAGCAGTCTAACCGAAAGTTGGTTGTGATTCTGTGTGCAAGCGTGATTGGAATGTTTGGCTTTGGTTTCGCACTTGTCCCTTTGTACGACGTGATGTGTGATGTTTTAGGTATCAACGGAAAGACCAATACCGTTTCAGCTATTCAACCTCAAGGGATGCAACCTGACGTTTCTCGAACCATACGAGTCGAATTGATGGCACATATCTCACCAGACATGCCATGGACGTTTGTTCCGCAAAGTCGAGTGATTGATGTTCACCCGGGACAAGTCATTCAAACAGCATATTTGGCATCAAATCAATCACATTTTCCTTTAGTTGGACAGGCTGTACCGTCGGTATCTCCGGGCCTTGGGGCCAGTTATTTTAATAAAATAGAGTGTTTTTGCTTTAATCAACAACCGTTAGAAGCGAATGCGCAAGCTGAGATGCCATTGATATTTTACATTGAACCGGATATTCCCGATTCAATCCACACATTGACCTTGTCATACACCCTTTTCAACATCACCACGAAAGAAAATTCAGATTTAGAAAGTAACAATGTCGATGCAAATAAAGAGAGCACAGATACGCGTGATGCCAGCGAGTTGGCAAAGCTATCATTACCTGCCCAAATTGAGCTGAGTAATATTGGCAGCCGCGCTGCTCAAGGAGTCTCACCATGAGTTCAAAACATCAAACTTATTACGTTCCTGCCCAGAGTCACTGGCCGATTGTTGGTGCGATTGCTCTGTTCTTGGTCGCTGTCGGGGCTGGTCTAACGGTGCAAAGCCTTGATACTGACTCAAGTGGTATTGGTGGAAAAATCGTGCTGTTCATTGGCTTTGGGGTGTTGCTCTATATGCTCGCTGGCTGGTTCAGTAATGTCATTTCCGAATCATTATCAGGTCTCTATTCTGAGCAAATATCTCGCTCATTTCGGCAGGGGATGAGTTGGTTTATTTTTTCTGAAGTCATGTTCTTTGGTGCATTCTTTGGCGCTCTTTTTTACGCTCGGATGCTATCCATACCTTGGCTCGGTGGCGCTGATAATAACGCGATGACACATGAAGTATTGTGGCCTTCATTTGAAGCTATTTGGCCTTTGACTCAAACGCCAAGTGGTGAACAAACGGAGGCGATGTCTTGGCAAGGGATTCCACTTAAAAACACCATATTGCTATTACTCTCTTCGGTTACCTTGCACTTGGCGCATATCAGTTTAGAGAAGAATAAGCGTATGGCTCTGATTGTATGGTTGGAGCTGACAATCGTGCTAGCCGCTTTTTTTCTATATTTTCAAGTGGTTGAATACGTGCATGCTTACCAAGAGATGGGCTTAACGCTTCAGTCTGGAATTTACGGTAATACCTTTTTTATGCTCACGGGTTTTCATGGTCTCCATGTTTTTCTGGGAACGACTTTCTTGATCGTATTGCTGGCGAGGGTCGCCTTTGATCACTTTACCCCTCACGATCATTTCGCCTTTCAAGCCGGAAGTTGGTACTGGCACTTTGTTGATGTGGTTTGGTTAGGTTTGTTTGTTTTTGTTTATGTCTTGTAACCTAATAAGGGCGGGGGTTGGGCTCGATCCACCCGGACAGCAATGCAATTAAAAGGAGCACGACCACCAAGGCGGAAAAGAAAACTCGACGGCCTAAAAAATGGCTAACTGGTTTCTTTTGAGAGCTCGATTCAAGTGGTGTTTTTGAAATATGAAGTAGGGCACGCATAAGATTAAATATGATGAAGAATAACAGTAGCACTAAAGCAATTTTAAACAGCAGTGGGAGCAACATAGCTTCTCCTAATAAACGTCTAGCTGAATCTTATTATTTTTGGTTGGCACTGCTAATAACTGTGGTCGTATTTACTGTATTGGTCAAATTGGGTTTATGGCAGCAATCTCGTGGGGAAGAAAAACAACAGCTTGAAAGAGCAATTGCTGATCGCGCTAACCGAGATTACGTGCCTTTGGAATCTATTCTCGTTTCGGATGATGGCACCGCTTTTTTAGGCACAAGACGCGATTTAGGTACAAGAAATGAGTTAAGTACAGCAAATGAATTAGCTGCAAGAAACGATTTAGACATACATAAGCGTTCAGATGCGAAAAATATAGTTGGTACAAAAGTGGTGGTAACGGTGATCCCCAATAGTGATCAAGTTTTCCTACTTGATAATCAAACGTATCAAAACAGAGTGGGGTACTTGGGGTATCAACTTGCTCAGATCCAATCAAAGGATGCCTCGTTAAATGGAAAGTGGATTGCTATTGAATTAGGTTTTATCGCCGGCACATCATCGCGAGATAAACTTCCTTCGGTTCGGGTGTTGCCAGATACGATAAAAACGCTTGAGGGGAGGCTGTATTCCCCATCAATCAATCCATTAAGTGATCAGCTTTATCTTGAAGATACATTTCCTTATCGCATTCAAAATTGGAGTTTTTCACAATTGAGTGCATATACTGAATTAGACCTAATTAAATTGATTATCCAACCAATTCAACCGTTAGATGCGAAATCGTGGGCTTATCCTCAACCATGGAAACCGCTCCCCATGACATCGCAGAAACATTTTGGTTATGCGGTTCAGTGGTTTGTTATGGCGGCTGTGTTTTTAAGTTTATGTATTTGGTTATGGATAAAAATGCTTAATCCAAGGAGGGGTAAATGAGTACGAAGCTAAGAGGTCGATTAATGCTGATTGGGTTAGTGTTTGTATTTACCTTACCCGCCATAATGGCAAAAACGGTGCTGGGTAATCATTGGTATCAGTCAGGAGTGACAAATCAAGGGGTGTTGATTGAGCCTGCTACCTCTTTGGTTTCTCTGGGAATCGATAATCCGTTTGAGTCCCAAGCTTGGCATTTGGGATATGTCGTGCCTGCACGTTGTGATCTATTTTGCCAACGTCAAATCCATCTTCTGACTCAAAGCCATACCGCTCTTGGAAAGTATAAAGAGCGAGTAGTTCCTGTGTTTTATGTGCGCTCTGATGAGGACTTCGATCGAGTTTCTGCACTATCGGATTTCCAAGTGGTTAAAGTGGGACAAGCACTAGACGCTACAGCGAAAGCCTTTGATTATATGATTGTTGATCCACTTGGTCAGTTGGTGATGCGATACCCGAAAGCGGAGTCTGAAGAGGCGCTTGCTTCTCAAAGTAAAGGACTGCTTGCGGATTTAAGGAAACTATTGAAGCTTTCTCGAGTTGGGTAGTGACAACCTAAAGTTGAGACGTAGCAAGATTCAATGGTGAGTGTTCAAGGAGTAAGAACATGAAGTTGATTGTGTTAGTGAAATTTAGCCTGATACTGACTGCGGTTGTGATCATGTTGGGGGCATATACGCGGTTATCGGATGCCGGATTAGGTTGCCCTGATTGGCCCGGTTGTTATGGACAAATAGGTGCACCATCAAGTGAATCTCAGCTGCTTGATGCTAAAAATTTGTACCCTAATGAAGTTGTTGACTCTCACAAAGCTTGGCTTGAAATGATCCATCGCTATTTCGCTGGCACATTAGGGCTGGTTATTTTTGCCATCGCATTTCTATCTATTCGTAGCAAAGAGATTCCACCTAGTTTGCCAATGATGCTGTGTGGTGTTGTCATATTTCAGGCGCTGCTGGGAATGTGGACGGTGACGATGAAACTCATGCCAATTGTGGTGATGGGGCATCTGTTAGGGGGCTTCGCTCTTTTCAGTCTTCTTACTCTTCTTTATTGTCGACTGCGAAAAAGAGAGCGCTTGATCGATCACTATAATGTGAATCCAGCACTGCGCCCAATCGCAATCGTCGCGCTTATTGTGGTTATTCTTCAAATCATGCTTGGAGGCTGGACCTCATCTAATTACGCCGCTCTTATGTGTACCTCTCTGCCTATTTGTGAAGGAAATTGGCCAGAATTATTGAATTTTGATCGCGCATTCCAGCTCTATCAACCTGGTTTTGAAAGCTACGAATATGGTGTTCTCGACTATTCAGCAAGGATGACGATTCATGTTACTCACCGTATCGGCGCGATGATCACTGCACTCGTTGTGTTTACTTTGGCTTTTAAACTGGCCAGTCAGTCTGATTCTGTTTTGAACTTAGCAGGCCGCCGGCTCGGTTTGGTTTTGGCATTACAACTCGCATTAGGGATAAGTAATGTCGTGCTTCATTTACCTTTACCCATTGCTGTCGCACATAACATCG
This sequence comes from Vibrio genomosp. F6, assembly GCF_005146325.1. NCBI lineage: Bacteria > Pseudomonadati > Pseudomonadota > Gammaproteobacteria > Vibrionales > Vibrionaceae > Vibrio > Vibrio genomosp. F6. Next base: position 345,641 of record NZ_SYUT01000024.1, read on the forward strand.
TGGCTGCATTGTTATTAGTCGGTGTCGTAAGTATCAACTATTTGCTTTGGAAGCCGCATTCGGTGGTGGATTTGTCAGGGAGTATTTCAAATGAATAAATCAGTGATGTTAGCCACAGGTAATATGGCCGAAAAATCGAATTGGAAGCTCTACTTGACCCTAACCAAACCGAAAGTCGTCGCTCTTATGTTGTTAACTGCACTGGTGGGGATGTGCCTTGCTGTTCCGGGGAGTTTGCCGCTTAAAGAGACGATTCTAGGGTTGTTAGGGATCGGGCTAATGGCGGGCTCTGCGGCGGCTTTTAATCACCTGATTGATCGCCGTATTGATGCCATTATGGCGCGGACACATAAGCGACCGTTACCATCAGGGGAGCTCGGAGTCGGGAAGGTGTTCTTTTTTGCATTGGGAATTGGCTGCCTTGGCTTCGCGATCCTATTTGCTGGCGTGAATGTACTGACGGCTTGGCTCACCTTTGCAAGTTTGCTTGGATATGCAGTGGTGTACACCATGTATCTAAAGCGAGCCACACCACAAAATATTGTTATTGCGGGGATCGCCGGAGCAATGCCTCCCTTGCTAGGTTGGACGGCGGTTACGAATGAACTGCACTCTCACGCTTGGTTGTTGGTCATGATTATATTCATTTGGACACCTCCGCACTTTTGGGCGTTGGCGATTCACAGAAAAGAGGATTACGCCAAAGCTGATATACCTATGCTTCCTGTGACTCATGGGGTTGAATACACCAAAACATCAATATTGTTGTATACCATTTTGCTGGCGCTAGTATGTGTTCTTCCTGTACTTGTTGGGATGAGTGGTTTGATTTACTTTGCGAGTTCGTCTCTCTTGAGTGGCGCATTTATCTACCATGCATGGCAGTTGAAATTTAGAGCGAATGATAAGTCTGCCATCGACACATTCAAATTTTCTATTTACCACTTGATGCTGTTGTTTGTCGCCTTGCTTCTAGACCACTATTTGTCGTAATGATGTCTATTGGTGACATGAAGCATCCTGGATAGGAATAAACTTGCGTTTGAGCCTGAGTGTTTGAAATAGGGAGCTATAGTTAAAAGGGTACTAACAATAAGAGTACATAAATGCGTAGATTTCTGGCTGTTTTGTCTGTTGTTTTCCTTTTAACTTTTTCACAGCGTAGCTATGCTCACTTAATTGAAGTGACAATATACGCTGATAATGCTTACCCTCCATATAGCTATGTTGAAGACGGAATGGCAAGGGGGGTGTATGTTGATGTTCTAAATATTGTATTTAAACGAATGGAACATTATCACGTGACCATTAAACCAGTCCCGTTTAAGCGTGGTTTGCGTCTGATTGAAGCTGGACGTGGTTTTGCTATATTCCCTCCATATTATTATGCCAATCGCCGACCTTATATTTCTCCTTACTCTATGCCTATTTTGGACGAAGATGTGGTGGTGTACTGCCATTCTGATGTCATAAAAGATCGCTCACGTCCAAATTGGCCTGATGATTTTTATGGTTTAACTATTGGTATAAATGAAGCATTTTCGATTGGTGGTGCGGCATTTTGGCAAGCAAAAGAGAGAGGCAAACTGCGAGTTGAAACCGCGAGCGATAATCGCGAAAATATACTTAAGTTACGTGCGAAAAGAATAGATTGTTACATTAATGACAGATTGTCTATTCAGTGGGAAATCGCAAAACTCAGAGAGGAGGGAGTAAAAATATCAAAAGATGCTTTTACTCTTGCGGTAGAGGTGAGCTCTGAGCGTGGATATATCGGATATACGAATCAGCAACTTGAATCGTATCCATTTAAAGATGATTTTGTTGCAGAGTTTGATCGTGTACTTATGGATATGCAGAACCGTGGGGAGGTTGACTCAATCCTTGGCAGTTATACCCCGAAGCTTTGATTATCCGAAGCTTTGATTATCCAAAGCGATGATGCTCTAAACTTATAGTTTTCTGGATTTATGGTTCTCTTAAAGCAATGGTTCTTATAAAGCGATCACTTTCTAAACAGCGACGGTTCTATAACTTCGCCGAATTTATTTACTGCCAATAAAAAGAGCATGCCAGTTAGCATGCTCTTTCTTATATTTCTGATTTACTCTTAATGAACCTCGATATAGGCGATTATTCGACGGCCTTTAAGTAGAAATATTACTTAGTTTCCGTATGCTCAAAGCTTGGGATTGTCACTTCAACACGACGGTTTTCACTACGTCCTTCAGCCGTTGCATTTGAAGCAATAGGATTATTTTCTCCTTTACCGCTCGCGGTTACTTGTTGAGGGTCAACACCTTCAGAAATTAAGTAGTCAGCAACAGATTCAGCACGTTTTTCTGACAGTTTCTGGTTGTAAGAGGCTGCACCTGAAGAGTCAGTATATCCGACGATCTCCGCTTTCGCTTGCGGGTAGGTGAGAAGCAAATTCAGAAGAGGTTTAAATGAATCTGCGGCTGCTGGAGTGAGCGTCGAGCTATTGTTAGAAAATAATTCAGCGTTAAAGCTCTCGCTGATCATCTGAGTGGTCGTAACGGGCTGCGGCGCGGGTTCCATCTCTTTCACTGGCTCAGGTTCAACTGCTTTAGGCTCTGCAACTACTGGTTCTTGATATACTGCTGGAGCAGATTGACCAAATCGATAGGTAAGACCGAGACTTAAGAAATTTGCATCCAGATCTTTCACATAATAGTCGGTCATATTTTGGAAGCGTTGATATTCAATGCGAACAGCAAAGTTATCTGTGTAGCTATATTCTGCACCCACACCACCGGTTAAAACGGTGTCATTATCGTCACCAAAATCCATGTAAGCGCCACCGATCTTGGCGAACAGATCAAACTTTTCATTGAGTGGTAATGAGAACTTAGGAGCAAGTGAAAGTGCCGTAAGTTTTTGTTCGGAGAAGTAATTAGCTCCTCCTTTGTTGATGTTGGTTTTGAATTCACCTAAATAGTCATAACCAAGCTCTAGAGCAACATAATCAGAGAAATCGTATCCGAGGTACAAACCAACACCGTAAGTATCGTCATCACAAGGAGAGCTTTGGTCACAGCCATCATCGATCCAAGTGGTACCAACTTTAGCGCCAACGTAGGTTTGCTGAGCGATTGCGTTAGAGGCCATGCCACCAGATAGTAGTGCGGCCGAAACAAGTAAAGCGAGCTTTTTCATAGTCATTCCTTTTTATTTAATATCTTTAGTAGGTCATGAAGCTAATGATGGGCTGATAGCATTAACTCCATTCTATGAGTTCAAGCACCACTGCTGAGACTCATGTTACTTGCCATGTGTATCTTTCCTTAAGTAATTATCATTGATGAAATTGGTCCCAGACAGATTTTTTACAACTGATTAAAGAATAGTCTTACAATTGAGAAACATAAAGTGAGTTTTGAGAGTTTATTCACGTCTAGAAAGTATAGGACAGCATTGTTGTAAATTTTTTATTACACCAGCTGTAAAGTGTAAATGTGCAAATTAATTGCCTTTTATCTTAAATAGTGATTGAAGTTCTACTTTTTAGTCGATAAGTTACAAGGAAGCAGAAATTAGTGTGCTGTATAAATAGTAATCAGCAACGGATAAACACAGCACAGGGATAAGAATAAGGAAGATGTAAGCAATGTATCAAACTGATGATGTAAGAATTAATAAAGTAAAAGAATTATTACCGCCAGTTGCGGTTTTAGAGAAGTTTCCAGCGACTGAAATTGCTTCTTCTACCACATTTCAGAGTCGTAAAGCGATCCACGATATTTTGGAAAATAAGGATGATCGCCTACTTGTTATTGTTGGGCCATGTTCAATTCATGATCCAGAAGCAGCCGTTGAATACGGCAAACGTTTAAAAGTTCTGCGTGATGAGCTTGGTGATCGTCTAGAAATTGTCATGCGAGTTTACTTTGAAAAACCACGTACTACGGTTGGTTGGAAAGGTCTTATTAATGACCCGTACCTGAACGATACTTACAAGTTGAATGACGGTTTGCGTATTGGTCGTAAGTTACTTCTTGATCTTACCGATATGGGAATGCCAACGGCGAGTGAATTTTTAGATATGATCACGCCTCAGTATGTTGCTGATTTAATTAGTTGGGGCGCAATTGGAGCGCGTACAACTGAATCTCAAGTTCACCGTGAGTTATCTTCTGGTCTTTCATGCCCAGTTGGTTTCAAAAATGGCACCGATGGCAATATCAAAATTGCAACGGATGCGATTCGCTCAGCAAGCGCGCCGCACCATTTCTTGTCTGTAACTAAGTATGGACATTCTGCGATTATCGAAACAAGTGGTAACCCTGACTGTCATATCATTTTGCGAGGTGGTAAAGAGCCAAACTACAGCGCTGAACATGTTGGTGCGATTAAAGAAGAGCTAGAAGCATCAGGCTTATCGAAAAAAATTATGATTGATTTCAGCCATGCAAATAGCTCTAAGCAGTTTAAACGCCAAATGGCTGTTTCAGATGATATCAGTGCTCAGCTTGCTGCGGGTGAACAATCTATTTTTGGTGTAATGATTGAATCTCATTTAGTCGAAGGTCGCCAAGATCTTGTTGATGGCAATGTTGCGACATACGGTCAATCTATCACTGATGCTTGTATCGGTTGGGAAGACTCCGAAACCGTTCTGCGCCAATTAGCGGATGCTGTGACTGCAAGGCGTCAAGCGTAAAATAGGAAGACTTTCTGTTATAGACGGTTAGAAAAATGCCCAGAATTAACTGGGCATTTTTTTTATAAGTCGGCTTCTACTCTCGGTAGGCGGCTATCTTGAAAGGTACCTTCCATCTTAAGCGTTTGTGTTGGGAACGCGACATCACCGCCATGCTGGTGGATTATATTCAGAACTTTCAGTAACACATCTTGTTTGACTTGTTGGTAACGTACCCAGTTCACTGTCTTAGTAAATGTATAGATAATAAAGTCTAATGATGATGGGCCAAAGGCATTGAAATTGACAAACAACGTCTGCTTGGTATCAATATCAGGATGGTTCTCTAGCATGGTCTGAATATCAGTAATAATAACTTCAAGTTTGCTGGCATCATCATATCGAATGCCGATAGTCTCTTTAATGCGTCGATTGAGCATCCGAGAAGGGTTTTCCACAACAATATTACTAAAAACAGAGTTTGGCACATAAAGCGGCCTTTTATCAAAGGTGCGGATAATGGTCATTCTCCAACCAATTCTCTCCACGGTGCCTTCAATCGTACGGTCGGGGGAGCGGATCCAATCGCCAACTTTAAACGGGCGATCGAAATAAATCATCATTCCGCCGAAGAAGTTAGACAGTAGATCTTTGGCAGCCAAACCGACAATCAAGCCACCGACGCCACCAAAAGTAAGCAGGCCAGATAAACTTAAGCCAAAGGTTTGCATTACCGTCAGTAGACCAATGGTAATAAAGAATAGACGCGCTACTTTAGCAATGGCTTGAACCGTCGTTTCGTCACGCTTCTTTTGTGACAAAATATACTCTTCTACATTACTGATAAGACGCAGCGTGACCCATACAAAAACAACAATGAGCAAAATAAGCTTAAGATTGCTTAACCAATTGATCTTATTACCGAACTGCTGCGCAAAAATTAACCCTGTAGAAACGGTGGCTGGCCAGCACCAAATCAAAGTGCTGATGGGTGTCTTGAGAGCATGCAGTAAAAGGTCGTCCCAATGAAAGGCGGTTTTCTCTACAAGGGTTGCTAACCGGCTGTACAAAATACGCCAAGTGATCCAGAGGAAAAAACTGGCGGCAGTGATGAGTAAAACACTGTTACTCCAATCTTGATGATAAGCGGAGAGCTGAGTCTGTATCTGTGCTAAAAGTTCATTCATTACGACGACTTAAGTCAATATAGTTAATTTTAATTAGCTGAATTATAGGTGCTTATGTCGTAAATGAACATCCATCATGCAGTAGGTTAGTGGGCTAAATGAGAGGTAAACCTTATCGGTGTGCCTATTTCAACATGAATGTCATCATAGTCAGGACAAAAGTTGAAAGAAAAAAGCCACGACCAATAAGAGGAGGTGGCTTGTACTTGCTAGCAGAATGGATGGATCCTGTAGACTGCCTTGCTATTAATTAGTGTTATCTATTAGCTATCAAACAAACTGACATATTCGGCATACCCTTCTTCAATTAGCTGCTCTTTTGGGATAAATCGCATTGCTGCAGAGTTCATACAGTAACGTAAGCCCGTTGGCGCTGGGCCATCTTTAAACACATGCCCTAAATGAGAGTCAGCAAAACGGCTGCGCACTTCTGTTCGGGTAGAAAACAGTTTATGGTCAGGTTTAGTGACAATGTAAGCTTCGTTAATCGGTTTAGTAAAACTCGGCCATCCTGTACCTGATTTGTATTTGTCTGTTGATGAGAATAGAGGTTCGCCTGTGACAATATCTACATAAATACCTTGAGCTTTGTTGTTCCAATACTCATTGCTGAATGAACGTTCAGTTGCATCATTCTGTGTCACATCGTATTGAAGGTTCGTCAGTTTTTCTTTGATCTCTGCATCTGATGGCTTTGTATATGCCTTTACGCTTGAGGCGATATTTTTACTATCAATCAGCTGTCTGAGCGTTTTTGGGTTCTCTTTTCTATCATCACCGAATACACCATCTAGATACTGATCTCGGCCAGATGCGTAACGGTAGTAGTTATAACGGACTTTACTCTTCTTATAGTAATCTTGGTGGTACTCTTCTGCAGGCCAAAATTTTTCGAATTTAATCAGCTCAGTGGCGAGTGGTTTGTCGTATATCTTAGCTTCATCGATTTCGGCAATAAATCTTTTGGCGGTATTGAACTGCTGTTGGTTAGTATAGAAAATAGCTGGACGATAATGTGCCCCACGATCTACGAATGATCCCTTAGCATCCGTTGGGTCAATATGGCGGAAAAAATAATCCAATACTTGCTCATAATCGACTGATTTAGGGTCATATGTCACTTCGATGACTTCAATGTGACCTGACTTTCCTGACGATACTTGCTTATACGTTGGGTTTTCTAGAGAGCCTCCAGAGTAACCAGAAACAACATCAACCACGCCATCAAGTTTTTCTAAATCTGACTCAGTACACCAGAAACAACCACCCGCTAAAGTGATGACTTCAAATTGGCCATTTTTTGCGATTTTGTCCATGGTATCAGCAGAACCGGATTGGCTAATAAATAGTGAAAACAGCGGCAGTGCAACCGCTATAGAAACCAATATCTTAGATAACTTTTTCATAAACACCTCTTTATGTGGGATCAACATAGTTAATGAACGTGTTGTCGTGTGGATATGTTGTTTAATGTTGATATAAAGACAGGATTGCCCCAAAAAAAATTTCAAAAATAGAGATAATAATTTCCGAAGCACCTTAAGGAAAGTGACTTCGGGGCGGGGAGCTGAAGGTATTGAAAGCTATAATACGTGTGTTACAGAGGTCTCTTCGAGCAATTTTTATTGCGCAAAAATAGCCACAGTAGTACCTTGTGAGCATCGAAATTGATTAAATCATAGGTAGTAAAATGCAAGCTGAAGTTAAGTGGGTTGAAGACTTTAAATTCCTTGGTCAATCGCAATCTGGCCATGCCGTGGCAATGGATGGTAATGGTGGAGAAACAGCACCAAGTCCAATGGAAATGGTACTGATGGCGGCTGGTGGCTGTAGCTCGGTTGATGTGGTAGATGGCTTAAAAGAAGCAAAGCAAAAAGTGTCGGCTTGTAATGCAAAACTGACTACAGAACGTCGTGATACTGCTCCACGTATTTTTACAGCGGTTAACATTCACTTTGAAGTGTCAGGTGAAGATCTTGACGGTGATATTGTCGCGAAAGTTGCTGCAAACTCGCTTGAGAAATACTGCTCTGTCTGCCTGATGTTAGGTGAGGGCGTTAAGATGACCCACTCTTGGGAAATCGTATAAATATTGCATGAGAGTAACTTGGTAATGATTGCTAAGTTACTTGCCATGGCTTAATGAGTTAAGCGAAAGGAATTGTCGTGCAATATGTGAAAATTAAAGAGGCAATAGCAGAACAGATCGACTCTGGAATGCTGGCGGCTCGTCAAAAGTTGCCATCAGAGCGTAAGCTTGCGGAATCTTTTAATACCACTCGTGTCACCCTACGTGAAGCCCTTTCTTTACTGGAATCAGAAGGCAAAATTTTTCGAGAAGATCGCCGTGGCTGGTTTATCTCGCCTGCGCCGCTTCGTTACGACCCAGTTCAAACATCAAACTTCACCAACATAGCTCAAGCTCAAGGGCGAAAACCGAAAACCGAACTGTTAGCCGCCAAAAGTATACTTGCAACGAAAAGAGCGACAGCATTACTCAACCTTGCGCCGTTCTCTGATATTTATCGAGTTGATAGAGTTAGATACTTAGAAGATAGACCTGTAGTGTATGTGACGCACTTTATTCGCCCTGAGTTATTTCCTAATCTTTTAGACTTTGATCTGTCGTCATCATTAACTGATATTTACCGAGAGCATTTTGGTGTGGTATACCAAAAAACGAAACTTCGCGTGAGTACATCGTCTTTGTTGGGGGAGTCCGCTCAAACGTTACGTGCGACTTCAGGAACACCCGCGATGGTGGTTGAAAAGGTTAATTATAACCAGAACGGTGACTTGATCGATTGCAGTATTGAGCATTGGCGACACGATGCAATCAGCATTGAATCTATCGTAGAGCTTGAAGCTAGTGAAGGGTAAAACCTCCTGACTTGTATCAAACGGTTTCATTGAGGCTTCCATAATGGGAGCTTTTTTATTTGCTGTCGGTGCTAGAGATAATAAAAAGCCCTTATTGAGTAACTCAGTAAGGGCTTTGTTTTATCGATGTTTAAAAACTATTGTATTGAACCTTGTTCTAAGCGAAAACTTAGAGTGAGGTTTAAGCTTCAGTTTTTGCTTCAACTAGTTCAGCTTCATCTTCCGCTTTTGCCGCTTCAAGCATCTTACGAACAACAACAGATGCACCAAGTGCAATCACAACCATAACTACCGCTAGGATAGTAAGAAGTTGGAAGTAGTCACCGTAAACTGTTTTAACGATTTCTTGAGTGATCTCTTGGCCTTTCTCTAGCGCGATAGAAGTAGAGAATACTGCACCAACAATACCACTTAGAGCGATAGCAACAGAGAATAGACTTACAGAGAAGTTCTCAATGTGCTTAGGCGCTACTGAAAGGATGAATGCCACTACTAGGCTACCTACGATTACTTCAGCAAATGCTTGGAAGAAGTGGATAGCGAGGAAGATTTCCGGACGGATGATAACGTCTTCGCCAATGTTCATCACTGCTAGAGTAAGGATACCAAATGCGATTGCTGTACAAACGAATGAGAAACCAACTTTAGTTGCAGTAGAGAAGTTAATGCCACGTTTTTCAAGAGAAGAGAACGTCATCGCAATAACAGGACCAGCAACGATACACCATAGTGGGTTCATCGCCATAGATGCTTCAGGAGCAATTGGGATAAGACCGAATAGATCGCCACGCATTGTGTTGATCGTAACCATAGTCATTGAAGTCATCATTTGACCGTAGTAAACGAAGAAACAAGTCGTCAGCAGTGTCATGATAAGGATCGTACCCATTTTTAGAGCGTCAGATTTCTTAGACTTAATCATCAAAGAGATGAAGTATAAGATTGCTGCAGCACCAATTGCGTAAACGATGTTTTGGCCGATATCCATGTTTGAGAACATGAAGAATACTAAGCCAACCATACCTAGAGAAAGTGCGAAGAACGCAGCCCAGTTTTTAGCACTTACTGGCTTCTGGTCAATTTCTGCACCAACAGATAGAAGTGGTTTGTGGAAAATGATCAGTGTAACGAAAGCCAGTGCAGCAAGAGCAGCAGATAGACCGAAACTACCATTGAAGCCGATTGCTAGTACGAACATTGGGAATAGGTATTGACCTAATAGTGCGCCAACGTTGTTCACTGAGTAGTTTACAGGGTAGCCGTTCTCAAAATCTTCTTCAGTAGCAAAAGTACGTTTATATAAACTTGGGTAAGAAGGAGACATTAGACCACGAGCGTAACTTGCTAACGCGATACCAACCAGTGCCATCGGAACGTTAGTTGCAGATGCGCCAAGTACAAGAAGTGCGTAACCCGTTGCAAAAGTGCCGTATGCAATAGTGAGTGAACGGTATGCACCTAAAAATTTGTCTGCAATGAAACCACCAGCAATAGCAAACAGTGGACCAATTGAAGAGAAAGCACCAACAACCATCATAGTGTCAGCTTCGCTATAACCCAGATCTTCTAAGAAGAAACGAGTCAGAATTACCATTACGCCGTAAAATGACAAGCCAAACATCATTTGGCAGAACATCATCGATTTATTCAGTTTATTCCACATTATATTAATCTCATAGTTGTGGGTGAGGTGTAGTTTAAAAACGCGATTATACTATCATTTTTAGATAGACATAAATTGAAACATTTATCGCAAAAATAAATCTTAAAGCAATACATTTTCTAATGCATCGGGATGGTAATTCTAATGGGTATAAAATGTAGCCAATGCAAATGATTGCGTGATTAAATAGTATGCAGTGTTTTTAGTTTGCTAGTTGTGGTCGGCAGTAAATGATGTGGATTCCCAGTGCTCCCAGAGTTTTTGTTAACAAACTAACTACATGGATTACTGGTTTTAGACGTGTTTTTAGAGCTGGTGGATGTATAGATAATGAATTGACTGGTATGTAATCACGTGCATATCTGTTAGAGGTTGCATTAGAAAAAATAACCCTTATTAATGTATTTTTAATCTTAATTGAGCATTTGTGCTGTCAAAATATGCTTATTCATATCAGTACTTTATTTGGATATTTAATAAAAAATTAACATTTAATAAACGCTAGTATTGAGGCATAGTTTGCGTATTGGAGTACGCGGGGCTGGTGATTATTTTTGCAACCAATTCATTCTGGCGACGAGTGTTTGTTTTTTTCATTGCTCGTTTGATATAGGTTCTAACAGTCTCGTACGATAGGTGGTGCATTTTTGCAATCTCTGCGGGGGAGTGTCCGTTGAGCAATTCACGGCATATCACTGCTTCTTTATCAGTCAGTCCAAACGCATGGCAAAGAGCGTTTAAGTTGACTTTAGGGGGCTGATCTAGTGAATAGATAAAAATGGCGACTCCACCTTCGATGCAAGGCCGGCTTGAGGCTGGTTCTTGAATTGAATTTTTATTATCGTAGTAACTATCTGATATTAATGGTGCGATCGTTATCGTATACCCAAAGTGGTTTGGTTTTTCCAAAGATATGGTTTCGACAGTACGGTTATTTAAACAATTAGATAGTGCTTGGCTGAATAGTAGTTTGTTATACGGAGGGCATAAATGAAGGCTCTGGTTCACTTGTCGAAATATTTTTCCGTTATCAAGCAACGCGAATCCTTGGGTATTTGCATGGCAGACCTGACCTTGTTCATTAATTAAAATGACAGGTAATTGGATTTGATTAAATAGTAATTCGGTAAGGTGTGCTTGTTGCTGTTGCTTAAGCTGTTGATGATAAAGTTGCATTGCGTGTTGAATATGCGGGATTAACCGCTTTAGCAGTAGGCATTCTTGTTGATTGAATTCATGTTGATTTCTACTTCGATGAAAGAAAATCAAACTACGCCAGGTGCCGTCTTGGGATAAAACAGCGCCCGTCGCATAGTAGATATCCAGGTCATCATTAAGTTGAGAAAAAAACTCAGGATGCTGCACTCGCATCTTATCTGCATCAACATCCCCCATGGTAATTAGGCTCCCAGAAGGGCTGAGGTTTAATTGTGAGATCAATGGATCACTTTGGCTGTTGAGATCGATAAAAGCAGAGGCATCTTCAATATCGAGCCCGGCAGCCCATACCAAGCGTGACTTTTTGCTAATGTCATTCGTCATGACTACAGCGCCGGATAATAAGTTCAATTGCTTAACTAAAAGGTTTAAAAAAAAACTAAAGCCATCTTTAGACACTAAAGACTCATATAGAGATCGAATTAACGTATCAAGACAGTAATGGCTCATATTATGAAATCTCTTAATTATCTTTATTATTAATAACGGTAGCAGATCTATTTCCTTCTTTACTGTTTGATTTTATTTGGATTGACCTATATCAAATTTATAAAATAATTTCTTTTCATAGTGATTTATAGCTCTCAGTGTTGATATAAATCTTTTTATGCATCAATAAATATAAAATGTCCCCAATTGGGGATAGTTTAATACCTCCTTTTGATTAGTTTATGAAGTAGTAGTGCAAATGTACTAGATGCTCAGAATATGATTAATGAAAGGAGCTGTATATGAAACTTTCCCCTTTGGTAATAGCAATGAGTGCTATTGCCTTACCTTTATCGGGGTGTGGTGGAGACTCTTCAAATACGTCGAGTGATTCGTCGACCTATACGATAAAAGCCATTGATGGCTATCTGCGCGATGCTTTTGTGTGGTTAGACATTAACGGGAACTTCAAACATGACCAAGGAGAACCTTCTGCTATATCACTTAAAAATGGAGTGGCCAATTTAGATGTATCAAGCGTCGCTGATTATCTCGATCATGCGGTTATCGTAAAAGCGATTCCCCACGTAACTATTGATGAAGATACTCAATCGGAATCCAACCCAAATGGCGTTCTTATTCAATATGCATTCATGATGTCTGCCCCTGCGGGCGAAGCTATGGTCACCCCTCTTTCGACACTTGTTCACCTGAAGTTGGATGCTGGAAATATTGAGAAAGATGAAGCGGTTCAACAAGTATCGAACCAACTTGGGATCGACCCTGGAGATGTACTGGGTGATTACAAGCAAGAGAATAAAGAAGACATTTTAGCAAAGGCAAATGCGATTGTTGAACTTGAGCTGCTTCCGACAACAGAAGATGAGTTGGCGACGGCTTCTAAAGATACATCGATCTTGGATCAAGGATTAACTGCCCATAAAGATCTGATACAAAACCTGACTCCAGACCAACGAATTACTAAAGATGAATCTGGAGATTTTGTTGCGATAGAAAATGTTGATAAAGACGGTGATGGTGTCATCGATGGGCGAGACTCCTTTCCGGATGATGGAAAAGAGTGGTTGGACTATGACCAAGATGGAACGGGTAATAATGCCGACTTAGATGATGACGATGATGGGGTAGAAGACAGTAATGATGCTTTTCCATTTGATAAATCGGAGTCAGTTGATACCGATGGAGACGGTATTGGAAACGTAGCGGATACCGACGACGATGGTGATGGTTACCTTGATGCACAAGATGGTTTTCCGTTAGATAAAACCCGAGCAGGTGATCACGATAAAGATGGCTACGACAGCCTGAATGATGCCTATCCAAATGACGCAACAAAAGCAGGCGATCATGATGAGGATGGTGTTGATAGCATCGATGACCGATTCCCTAATGATAAAAGCGAATCTGTTGATACCGATAATGATGGGTATGGCGATAACTTAGCCGATAAGTTTCCAAACAATGGGGATGAGTGGGCGGATACCGATGGTGATGGCTACGGAGATAATAAAGCGGACCTTGCCCCAGATGATAAAGACCGTGCTGGAGATCATGATAACGACGGCATCGATACACTGATAGACAACTGCCCACATACGAGCAATGAGAACCAAGCTGATTCTGATAAGGATGGCATTGGTGATGCGTGCGATACCAGCGGTAGCATGAATGCTGTATGGAATACAACTAACTGGAATGACTCAAACTGGCAATAAATTCGCCTAAGGATTAGAACATGAATAAATACAATATGAGCTTACTTGCTAGCATTATTACCGTTGGACTTACGGCAAATGCAGTCGCAGCAGACAGTTTGGTTGAGTTTACTGCAGGAACTCCGGCAAAGGCGGAAGAAGTTAATGGCAACTTTGCATATTTAGATTCGAAGATTGATGCGATAAAGGCGACCACATCCTTAGATATTGATTGCAGCAGTTCTCCTGAATTATTGAAGACAACATTAGATGCCGCGACTTATGCAGGCCCGCTCACTTTGAATGTCACAGGGGCTTGTAATGGCCCAATTAATATCAAGAAAAATGATGTCATTATCAGCGGCGGTGAAATTACAGGGATGGAGGTCGATGGTGAATTAGAAGCGATGTTTGTTTCGGGTAGGACGAACATTAAGCTTGTTGATGTGAAGATCAATTCAGGTTCGGTGAGCATAGTAAGAGAGTCGTATGTGCGTTTTGAGAACGTGACGTTACCAACACCAACCCTTGAAGATGCGGATGATGGATGGTACGCCCCGAACGTATCCATGCGTTCATCATCATTGCGCATTAATTCGGGTAGCCTTGATAACTTATCATTGGCGAATACATTTAACTCTTACGTACGGCTCAACAGCGGCTTAACTGGCAGTCCACAGCAAATCAATATTGATCTTAATTCATCGCTTCATAGTAAAGTAGCAAACCTCAATATAAAAGGTGTGCTATCCCTGTTTGGTAATGGTTCATTTATAGGTAAAAAAGTAAGTGCGGGTAGCTTTGAAATGGGCAATTCATCAGCATTTGAAGCGAGTGAATATACTTCAACAGGCTTTGTTGCATTAAATGAAGGTGCTGTTTTTGCTATTGAAAATAACGATGGCGTAACGACTCCTCTCTCCGTTCTGGCGATGGAATGTCATGCTGCAGATATATACGTTGATGGTGGCGTATCCTTCACTGGTACTCATGAAGAAGCGGGAAACACATCCTTTGAAGCGCATCATGGTTGTCGCGGTGAGATCAGTGGACAAGTTACCTTTCAAGGCACTGTCGACGATTGGACTAAAGCGAACTACAGCCACATAATGCTGTCTTATAAAGATGCAAACAATCAATTCCAATACCGTGATTAAGTTTTGCTGATAATAATTCGATGTTAGAAATGAAGGTTAGATAGTTAAAGTGATCGCACTGTATGCGATCACTTTTTTATCAGAGATTAGCGACTAGTAATTCGTTTCAAGCTACTCGTTTTAAGCTACTCGTTTCAAGCTACTCGTTTTAAGTTATTCGCAAGGTGGTGCCATGTGTATCAGCGCAAGCCCGCCAAGAGAGGTTTCGCGATATTTGCGGTTCATATCTTTGCCGGTTTGATACATGGTATCGATAACCTTATCTAAAGAAATGAGGCATTTGCTGGTTCGTTTGAGCGCCATTCTTGAAGCATTAATTGCTTTCATGGAGCCCATCGCATTTCGCTCAATACAAGGGACTTGAACTAAGCCGCCAATCGGATCACAAGTCATGCCTAAAGAGTGCTCCATCGCAATTTCTGCTGCCATGCAGATCTGCTCGTTACTTCCACCTCGAAGGGCGGTTAAGCCTGCCGCCGCCATGGAGGAGGAGACGCCAACTTCTCCTTGGCAACCTACTTCGGCACCTGAAATGGATGCGTTTGTTTTATATAAAATGCCAATGGCGCCAGAGACAGCTAAAAAGTCTTTTAACTGCTTAGTGTCGAGCTCTTTAATGAAGCGGTGGTAATACATCAGCACTCCCGGAATCACGCCTGCCGCTCCGTTTGTAGGAGAAGTCACCACTTGGCCTCCTGCGGCATTTTCTTCACTCACCGCAAAAGCAAATAGGTTAATCCAATCCATGATCTCCATAGGATCGTTTTCAATGGATGCATTGGCTTCGAGCTTTTTGAGCAAAGCAGGGGCGCGGCGAGTCACTTCAAGTCCCCCTTCTAAAATCCCTTCGGTTTCAAAACCTCTTTGCATGCACAGCGACATCACTTTCCAGATTTGGTCCGCTCGGCTATCAATGGTTTCCATCGATTGGAATGCTTGCTCATTTCTGAGGACAAGCCCACCCAAACTGAGGCCATTTTTGTCGGCAAGGTTGAGTAACTCTTCTGCCGATTTAAAAGGAAACTCGACCTGAGTATCGCTCTCGGCAATACCATTCTCTAATTGTGCCGCCGTAGCAATAAAGCCTCCGCCAATAGAGTAGTAGGTTTCAATGACGAGCTGTGTGCCCGTTGCATCAAACGCGGAGATCGTCATGCCATTTTCATGCAGGGGTAAATTGGAGGTATGGAAAAGCATATCCGTTTCAGTATCGAAGCTAATCTCGTGGCTACCAGATAGGCTTAAACGTTTATCATTCACTGCTTTTTTCATCGCAGCATTAGCGCTGGAGATTTTAATCGTGTCAGGTTTATTGCCAAGCAAGCCTAAAATCGTAGCGCGGTCAGTGTGGTGGCCTTTACCAGTCAAAGATAAAGATCCGTAGAGATCAATCTGTACCCGTGTGACATTCTCTAGGTAGGGGGCGATTATCTGGGTAAAATTGTACCCGGCAATCATAGGTCCATTCGTATGTGAGCTAGAAGGGCCCACTCCAATTTTATATATGTCAAAGATAGACAGCATAGAAACTTCCTGTGAGGCTTTGGCTTGATAAAACAAGCTCTTGTCGTGTAGATCATTTCAGTGTATTGAATGTCATTCCAATTTTAAAATGGATGCTATAAATATAGCTCACACTGTCTCATACGCTTCTTTGCATTTGTGAGCATAAATGCGACGCATGTAGCCAGTGAGGTTTAGTAAAGCTACGGGTAACCGATATGATTGTATACAGAATTCACTATATCCCATTTCAAAAACGAGACTTGAGCAATAAATGAACAATAAACGCGTAGTGATTGTGCTAGGAAAGCGGCTAAATAAAAATACATTGACTGCTGAAGGTAAAAGCCGAGTTGAAGGTTTGGTGGAACATTTGGAGACATCCAGCCGCCAAAACATTGTGGTTGCTTTCTGTGGGGGAATCACTTCTGGGCAGACGCGTTCTGAGGCGGAAGCCATGCATGAGTATTTTGCTGCGCTGCAAAGTAATGGGAGCATAGATTTATCAGGGCTAGATATTTTGCTTGAAAAAGAGTCAGTGAATACCATCGAAAATATTCAAAATGTGGCAAAGAAGATGGTTGATGAGAACATTCTATCCTCTGGTGAGTGCATAAAAGTAACGTTTGTTTCCAATGACTACCACTTAAAGCGGATTTTCGAAATTCAACAATTGATGGATGAGCAAGGCTTACTCAGAGTCCTAAAGCGACGCTGTTCTGAATTTGGGGCTGAATTAGATATTTCATATGAGCTTGACGATCATCTTGCGATCCCTTATCCGCACCGTAATATTCGAAGCCAATTGTTTTTGCTCATGGATGAGTTGACGACTTATCGGGTGTATTTAGAGGGGGTAGTCAGTGGTGTTTTTTTGAGAGACTTGAAACAAGTTCGAAAAGAACCCTACCGCATTGCCGCTAATGCCTTGGTCGAAATTAAGCAGTTATTAGCGATTCAGACGGAAGAGTCATCGGTCAATGTACAATTGGTGAGTGAGCTGTTAGGGGTTTTAGAGTCAAGTGTGCAGAATACGGTCGTTGATTCGAGTGTAGAACAGGTAAGATCGTATTTAGCGTTGCTAGATACCAATCTTACCTTACTTAATCGCTATTTAGACCCAGAGCAAGAGATCACGTTTCGCTGGTGGCGCTAGAAGGTGAATAAAGCTAGTCGATGCTGTATCGGCTAGCCTTATAATCTTTTGTAAATCGATTATTGAGATGCTTCACCCGAGCCAGAACCAGAGCGAGAGGTCAAGTCCCAATCTCCACCTAGTGCTTTATATAATCCAACAGTGACTTGTGCCGTTTGGAGCTTGGCTGCTATTTGACGATCTTGCATCAGCTTCTGTTGCCTTTGAGCATCCAGTACAGCTAAATGATTGATGAGCCCCGCTCGATAGAGTGATTTTGCTTTCATGACTGCATTGTCAGTAGAGCGGTTCGCTTCATCAATACGCCTTTGGTTCTCTTGGCTACGACCATAAGTGAATAGCATTGAGTCAACTTCGGCAAAAGCACCATCAACAGTATGCTGGTAGCGCAAAGCTGCGGATTTAAAGCGAGATTCATTGATGTCGACCATCGCTTCTCCACGTCCCCCGTCAAACACATTCCAACTGATGCCTGCACTCCCTACCCAAGAGAAGGAATCACTGCTAAATAGATCACTAAAGTCACCTGCAACGAGACCCGGCGAGCCCGTCAAGAAAAACTTAGGGTAGCGGTTGGCAATGCTTACCCCTAATTCTTGGTTAATGGCCGCCATTTCACGCTCTGCGATACGAATATCAGGGCGACGAGTGAGCAAATCAGAAGGCAATCCGACAGGAATGATGCCTTCAACCTTTGGCAAACCGCCTTCACCTGATAAGCGTATATCCACCTTGGTGAGTGGTTCGCCAAGTAAAATGGCGAGTCGGTGTTTATGGACCTGCTTTGCAATGTCCAGTTGTGGGATGACAGATTCGGTGGCCGCAAGCATCGCTTCTGCTTGGGCAAGATCTAATTCTGAACCATAACCGCTGCTGACCATCTTTTCGACTAAATTTAATGTCTCTCTTTGATCTGCAATGTTGTCGAGGGCTAACTGAGTTCTCTCTTGAGCGCCTCGATATTGAAGGTAGTTATGAATGACATCTGCAGTGATCAGAGTATTCAAACCGCTTTGATAGATCTCAGCTTGAGTTTTGCGAATTTGTGCAGCGTTTGTTTGTTTGTCGATACGTCCAAAAAGATCAACTTCCCACGCTATTGTTGCTCCTAAGAATCCACCGCTTTGTTGCTTGTCGGCGATAGTGACGCTTTGACCTAACATGGGTTGTGCGCCAACGGGTACTCCGATGGGAGACACTGCAGTGCCAAGGAGTGGGTCATTCTGGCTGATCTGATAGTTGAAATAACCAGCCCCAAGATTAACCGTTGGCACTTTGAATGACTCAACCATATCTTGATAAGATTGTGCCATCTTGATTCGTTCAGAAGCGAGTTTTAGCGGTATATTTTGCTTCTGAGCATCATGGACTAATTGATTGAGTGTTTCATCATTCAGTTGAAGCCACCAGTAAGGCGTTTGAGTCATGCTGATTTCTGTGTCGTGATCAACAGCATTCAAATAAACATCGGCCATGGCGGTTTGTGGTTCGTTGTAATCTGGGCCAATAGCACAGCCTCCTAGCAGCATCGTGGTAGCTAATACAATTGGAGTGAATGACGTAGATAGATTGAAAACGTTCATTTTAGACACCTTGTTCTGCTAGTGAATGATTTTCGCACTTGCTAATGCCATTCTCGCGATAGAACAAACGATAGAGTGCTGGCATGACGAATAGAGATAAAACGGTTGCGGCAGCTAACCCGCCAATAATAGTGGCGGCCATTTGGTCAAATAGGAGATCGGTTAGAAGTGGAATCATCCCTAATGCTGTTGTTAGGGCTCCCATAGAAATCGCCATCGTGCGGTTAACGGTTGCTTCTTTTATCGCATCCGATAGCTCGCGACCATTTTTGCGTTCAAGCTCAATTTGATCCATAAGTACAATGCCATTTTTAATGATCATCCCAGTTAAGGTGATCGCACCTATCAGTGCCATGAACCCAAATGGTTTATCGAAAGCCAGCAAGCTGAATGTTGCGCCAGTAGCGGCTAACGGCAGGATAGTGAAAATGATGACTGGCTGTTTAAAGCCGTTGAACATGCCAACTAAAATGATAAGCATCAGTAGCATGGCTTTTGGCAGTTGTTTGAATATATCTGACACGGCTTTATGTTCGTCATAGTATTCACCTCCCCATTCCAAGGAATAACCTGCAGGTAATTGAATGGCTTCAATATCTTGTAGGGTTGCGTTTCTTACTGCTGCTGGAGTGGTATGTCGGCCTACGCCTGCTTGCGCTGTGATGGTTTTGACTCGATCGCGTCGCCAGATCATGCTCTCTTCAGATTTGAGATCAAACCCATCTACAACTTGTCCTAGAGGTACGCTATGTGCGCCAAGCAAAGAGCGAACTGAAAGCGTTTCTAATGAAGCCATTGAGCGTTCGGTGCCACGTAATTGAATTGGAATCAGCTCATCATTCAGGTTCATTTGACCTAATGGCATACCTTCTGATGCTCTCTTCATTGCAAAAGCGATGTCTGCGCGGTTAATTCCTGCTTGTCTTGCTTTCTCTTGATTGATCATCGGTACCAGAGCTTTGCTTTGTTGACGCCAATCATCACGTACGTATTTTGTATCAGGGTGATCTTTGAATATGGCTTTTGCTTGGTTTGCTAAATCATGAAGTACTGCTTCATCTGGCCCTGAAAAACGAGCTTCGACGCTGTATTTATCCGATGTTGCGAGTTTCAAAGCTCTGAAACGAGGCTCTGCATTTGGAAACTCTTTTGCTAACCATTCGTCGCCTCGGGCGATAAGTGTCGTTATTGAAGAGTAATCGATAGCGTTAATCAGAATCTGACCATATGCAGGATCAATCGGTTCAGGTTCAACAGTGACAGAAAATCGAGGTGCACTGTTTCCAACGTAAGATGAAATATTCTTCACTTCAGGCTGTTTGAGTAGCCAAGCCTCAATTTTCTTCATATCTTGCGAGGTTTGCTCGATGGCCGCCCCATTTGGTAGCCAGTAATCTAGGAAGAAAATAGGTCTATCCGCTTGTGGGATAAAGTTAATCGCGACTTTAGGTACGGCAAACGAGGTCGCCAAAATTAATGGGATCAAACACAAAAGCGCTTTGATTGGATTGTCCACCGTCCAACAAACTGCTTTCTTGTATAATGAAATTTTATCTTCGGCTTTTGTTTTGTTTGGTTTAATGAATAACCAGCACATCAATGCGGTTAACGTTACGGCAACTAACCAAGATAAAAGCAGGGATGCCGCGATAATTAAAAATACAGAGCTGGCAAATTCAGCCGCATCTGTTTTTGAGAAAATAACCGGACTTGCCCCCATAATGGCAATAACCGTCGCTCCAAATAAAGGTAACCCCGTCTCTTTTACGGATTCGATTGCGGCTTGTGTTCGTTCAACGCCTTTATTGAGTTTTACGATCATCATATCGGTAATAACAATGGCGTTATCTACTAGCATTCCTAATGCGAGAATAAAGGTGCCTAGAGACACACGGTGCAAATCAATGTCTGCAATATTCATGTAAATTAGCGTAAGAAGAATCGTAATGAGAAGGCTGCTGCCAACAATGCTGGCACTTTTAAAGCCCATAAACACAAGAAGCACGACGAATACGATAGCCACACTTTCTAAAAGGTTACTAACGAAGTTATCAATCGATTTTTGAACTTCTTCAGGTTGATAAGCAACAGTGGATACCTTGACGCCTAAAGGTAGCGAAGCTTCAAACTCGTCAATAACTCGACGAATGTCATCCCCTAAGGAAACAACATTAATACCACTGACTGGGCTAACAGCAAGAGTGACTGCTGGAATGCCGTTATAGCGATTTTCTGACATTGAAGGCTGTTGGTAGCCCATCGTCACATCGGCAATATCCCCTAATCGAATCAAACTGGTTCCAAACTTACTGATGCCACCTTTAATGACTAAATTTTTAATGTCATCCAAAGATTGAAGAGCACTGCTCTGCTCTACTCGAATGCGCTCTTGACCTGCAACGAATTTTCCTGCTTCAAAAGTCGTATTTTGAGTGGTGAGTTGATTCCAAACTTGGGCTACAGAAAGGCCATATTGAGCGAGCCTTTCATCTGGCATATCAATATAAACAGTGCGATGTTGCACTCCGTGTAGCTCGATTTTCTTAATACCATCAACGGTTTTTATTCTTCTTTGTAACTCTTCTGCATATTGCTTTAATTCAACAGGTTGGGCATCTTGGCTATGGATTGAAAATAGCATGCCATAGACCTCAGAGAATTCATCTTGAACGATACTGATTTGAGCCGTGCTTGGGAGCAGTAGCTTCATATCATCCACTTTTCGGCGTACTAGATCCCACTCTTGCGGCAATGCTTTTGAATTCAACGACTCTTTAAGATCAACGAATACCATGGATACGCCGGGTTTTGAGAGTGAGCGTAAGCGGTTAAGTGAAGCCATCTCTTGCAACTTTGTTTCGACGGTATCTGTCACTTGTTTTTCCACTTCTTCAGCTGAAGCTCCGGGGTATAACGTAACGACAACTGCCGTTTTTACGGTGAAACTCGGGTCTTCTAGTTTGCCTAGATCAAAGTAAGAGACTAAGCCCGCAATGATACTAATTATCGTAAAAAAGATAATGAAGGTACGTTGGCGTATGGCAAATTCAGCTAGATTCATTTTTGGGCCCTATAACGCTTTTACTTGAATTGAAGTGACGATGTCACCTTTTGTTAGATATGCGGCTCCACTGATAACAATCTGATCACCGGTATTCAAATCTCCAGAAACGCAGGCTTGTTCTGCATCCACTGAAATGAGCTCAACGGGAATCGTTGTGATCTTTTGAGTGTTCACTTTTAGAATATGTTGTGTCTCTTTTATCCCGACAAGAGAAGAATATGGAACACAATATTCTTGTTTTTTATCTGAAGAGTGGGTCGTTACTGTGACGGTTTTCCCCGGCAGCAACTGTTCATCGAAGCCATTGAGATAAAACGTTACGCTATAGGTCTGTTTTATGAGGTGAGGAACTGAGCTGATTTCTGATGCTTCTGCCGAGATGGCTTCATGAGAGCCATACCATTTTACTTGCGCTTTTTGTCCAATCTTAAACTCATGGATGAGATTTTCAGGGACATCAATTGTGACTTCCAATTGATCGGGTTTATGCAGGGTCACCACAGGGATTCCGGGCAAGACTTGCTCATATTGGTCGATTTTAGTCGCGCCAATAACGCCATCAAAAGGAGCGACTAGTTTTGTATAACGTAGTGAGTCTTGTGAGCGTTGAATATTTTTCTCAACCACTTTTACCATAGCGGCACTGCGCTCATAGCCACTAATTGCTCTATCTAAATTAACATCGGCGATTGCGTTGTCTTTCGTCGCTTGGGTTATACGTTTTAATTCTGATTGTGCAAGTTTATGTGCTGATTGAGCTTCAAGCAGTCGGGCCTCTAGCTCTTGGAGAGCCACTTGGTAATCGTGAGGATCAAGCTCTGCAATAACTTGTCCTTTCTTCACTAGTTCCCCCGTTTTTACAAGGATCGCATCAATGGTTCCAGGGACTCGGAAGGCTATCTCTGCCGTTTCTACCGATTGTAATTCGCCGGTGAAATGCTTAGCATTGATAGACTGATTTGGGCTTAATTCAATCACCTGAATAGGACGAGTGTGCTTTACAGGTCTTGATTCAAATGTGAATGGTGAAGATGCAGTTTGGTCATCTTCTGCGCTGTTGGTGTCTGTCTGGTTACAGCCGACTAGTAGAAAAATGCAGCTAGCAAGTAAAGATAATTTGAATGTGTCTTTCATAGAATTCTCCTTTGATATGCGAGTATTCTACAATCGAACAGTGTTCAAATAATCAGGCGTTGTCGAAACACTTTGTCACGATAAATATGACAATCAAACAAGTTTTGGCATTTCATCTAGAAGAAAATCGATCAATAGATGAGTGGCGTGACTGATGGTTTTTCGCTGAGGGTAAAGTAACCAAACGTCTTCAGTCTCTGATTTATAACCCGGTAAAATCTTCATCAGTGAGCCATCTTCAAGTTCTTTAGATATTAGAATTGTTGGAAGAAAACCAATGCCACGTCCTAAAATAACGGAGCGTTTAACAAACCCAATGTTGTTGCTGCTGAGTTTTGATTTAACGACCAGTTCATGCTCAGCGATCTGCCATCGATTATCAAGCTCGCCACCAGGCCAACGAAAGCAGATCGTTTGGTGGTTCATCACATCAGGAAGATCAGTGGGTGAGCCATATTTAGTAAGATATTCAGGGCTCGCTACAAGATGTCGTTCTAATTCCAGAACTTTACGAGCGACAATATTGGCATCGTGAATTTTACCGCCGTGTATGGCGACATCCAAACCTTGCTGCTGAAGATCAATGAAGCCATTGTTGATACTTCTGATATCCAACTCAATATCTTGATATTTATCTTGGAATGAAAGCAGCAACGGCTGAAGGGTTTCATCGGATTCAGGCAATAAACCAATTTTGATGACACCCTTTGGAGATACAGTGGAATCAATGGCAATTTGGTTGGCTTTTTCAAGTGCTTCAAGTGCTTTCAACAGTTCGGAGTAGTATGCCTCGCCATGTTGTGTGAGGGAAATTTTGCGTGTGGTACGAAAGAAAAGTTGTACGTTAAGCGTGGATTCTAATTCACTGATCCTGCGGCTAACATTCGCTCTAGGGAGTTCAAGTGCATTGGCGGCAGCGGTAAAGCTCCCGAGTTCAACGATGCGAATAAACAATTTTAGATCATCAATTTTCATAAAAGCTAGCTTGGAATTAGGTGGAAAAATGAGTATATCAAGTTAGCTGCATGTAGCTTCAGATAAATGTAAAAAAGAAGATAGGTTCAATATCAGGCGGGTTCAATATCGTGGATAAATAGAGGGTTGATTGGGGGCTGTAAACGTACAAGTTATCAGTGTGAGTTTAGGTTATGTTTAAGTGTGAGGCTGGTTCAAAAGTTTAAATAGGGCTTCTATTATTAAAACCGAACTATAATTATCACTAAATAAGCAACCGAGCTCAAAATTATTCTTTAAGACTATGCACTTGAGCGAGATAATTGGTATTTTGTACCAATATAAAATCTCGATATTGTAGATAGCACGCAGTAGCAAAAGGAAGACAGATGTCAGAACAAAAATTTAGATTAGTAACTCGAAGTGATTTTGATGGGCTGGTGTGTGCTGTATTGCTAAAACAGCAAAACCTCATTGATGATATTAAATTTGTGCACCCTAAAGATATGCAAGATGGCAAAGTAGCGATCACTAGCAATGACATCGTGACTAACCTTCCTTATGTGAAAGATTCTCACCTCACTTTCGATCACCACTTATCAGAAACCATCCGTAATACAGGTGAAAAGCCTAATCACATTATCGATCCTGACGCGCCTTCAGCCGCTCGTGTTGTATGGGACTATTATGGCGGTCTAGAGACGTTCCCAGCCGATTGGCTAGAAATGATGGAAGCGGTAGATAAAGGCGATTCCGCGCAGTTTAATCGTGATGAAGTGTTGGACTCTCAAGATTGGAACCTGCTGAATTTCTTGATGGATGCTCGAACAGGGCTAGGTCGTTTTCGTGAGTTCCGAATCTCCAACTATGCACTGATGATGGACCTTATCGACTACTGTAAAAATCATACGATAACTGAGATCTTGGCTCTGCCTGATGTACAGGAACGAATCGATTTGTACCGTGAGCATGAGACGATGTTCAAAGAACAAATTCAACGCTGTGCAACCGTACACCAAAATCTTGTGGTGCTTGATTTAACCAATGAAGAGACCATTTACGCGGGTAACCGATTCATTATTTACGCGCTATTTCCACAATGTAATATTTCGATTCATAAAATGTGGGGCTTCCAGAAGCAAAATATTGTGTTTGCAACTGGTAAGTCTATTTTTGATCGTGCATCAAAAACCAATGTGGGTGAGCTAATGCTTAAGTATGGTGGTGGTGGTCATATCGCAGCAGGCACGTGTCAGATAGATGTTGATAAAGCGGAATCTGTTCAACAAGAACTGATTAATGCGATCACTGCTGATGGTTAATTTCTCATTAGCCGTCGTGATGGTTAACAATTAAGATTCAGAAGCCTCGCCGTTGCGGGGCTTTTTAGTATTTACATCAAGGTGTGGTATATTCGCGCCAAATTCCTTAGTTCCAAGATCATTATGAGACACTTAAAAACGACAACGCATCCTGATATCGATCATCTGGATGGGAAAGTCATCTATCAGCGCAATGCTGCGCGTGCCATTGTTATTGATGGTGAAAATATCCTAATGCTTTATACCGCTCGTTATCATGATTACACCATTCCTGGTGGCGGTTTAGATGAAGGTGAAGATGTTATTGCAGGAATGGTTCGTGAGTTAGAAGAAGAGACAGGCGCACAGAATATTCACAGCATTAAGCCATTTGGCATTTTTGAAGAGTTCCGCCCTTGGTATAAAGATGATGCGGACATCATGCATATGATTTCTTACTGCTATACCTGTAAAATTGATCGAGAATTGGGGGAGACCTCATTTGAAGATTACGAAATCAAGAATGGAATGAAGCCGGTGTGGATTAACATTCACGACGCCATCGCCCACAATGAAAAGACCATGGCTGAGAGCTCGAAGAAGGGCATGAGTATTGAGCGGGAAACATTTTTGCTGCACTTAGTGGCGAAAGAGATGTTGTGATTTTTTCGTAATGATGCATTAAAAAATAGAAAGCTTAACTCAAGGTTGAGCTTTCTATTTCATTACAGTTAGGGGAATTAAACCTCCGAAACACAGCGAGAGTTAAATCCACAACTTCTTTTCGATATGAGCCAACTAGGCATTAAGTACTAATTATTAAGTACTAACTATCAAGCACGAGCTATTAAGCATTAGCTATTCAGTAACTAGTGATTAGGCGTTAAGCGACGACAACCGCAGTACCACTGGCTGATACCATCAACATGCCATTGTTTTGCCCTAACACTTCATAATCAATATCAACACCGACGACGGCATTTGCGCCTAAATCACGGGCTTTCTGCTCTAATTCTTGAAATGCGATGGTGCGAGCTTTTTCAAGCTCACGTTCGTAAGTGCCTGAACGTCCGCCGACTAAATCTCGAATACCAGCAAACATATCCTTAAAGAGGTTCGCGCCCAAAATCGCTTCGCCAGCAATTACGCCTTTGTAATCAACGATTCGTTTTCCTTCAACACTTTGAGTGGTGGTGACTATCATTGCACTGTCCTATTTTTACATTTCAAACGTTAGCTTTAGTTATAAGTCGTCGCGGTGCTCGCTTCAATCATTTATTTGTATGAACGAGCGATCTGTGAGCCACATTTTGATAAATAAATTACCGCTGCTGGTCATTGTCTAAAATAGGTCCGCTGAACCATTAGCGGGTGAACTCTTCACGTAGCCAAGTTCTAAGAGTTAATACACTCTCATGCTTGAGTTTTTCTGGCGAGCAAGTGAAATAGAAGTCTTGCTTTGGATTTGGAACCGGTTTTTCTATTTCAGTCAGTAAGCCGTGTTTAATGTCATCTCGGACAAATAGGCGATGCGTCACAAGCACTCCAAGTTTACGAATAGTGGCGTGTACTGCTTGAACAGAGGCATTAAACGTTAAGTTATTGCGGTAGGTCGGCAGTTTATTATCTGTTGCATCGCACCATATGTGCCAATCCTCTTTTCGTCTTTCATTGGCAACAAGAATTGCAGGATATTTGGCCATTAGTTGAGCAGGGGTTGCGTCAGGGATGGACTTGATCAGCTCAGGGCTACAGACCATAACCAGTTCATCATCTGAGAGTTTTTCACAGTAATAGTCTTGCCATTCATCTGTTTTTCCGTGGATCAGAGCCACATCAACGCCTTCTTGGTTGAGGTTGAAACTGCCAACGCGATTGGAGATCCGAACATCCAGTTGTGGCGCAAAATCTTGCAAGCTTTGCACTCTTGGGATCCACCAATGCAAAGCAAGCGAATTCACCATATTTAAAGTGATTCGGTTATCTTGAGGTTGGCTAATCATTGACTCGGTGGCCTCGACAATTAACTCCAGCGCCGGAGCCACTTGTTTATAATATTTCTTACCCGCTGAGTTGAGTTCAACTCTGCGACCAACACGGTGAAACAGGGGAGTGTTGATTAATGACTCAAGAGATTTCACCGATTGGCTGATTGCAGAGTGGCTGACATTTAGCATTCGCGCAGCGTCTGTCATGCTTCCGGTTTCTGCTACCGCAACAAACGCGTAAATGGATTTAAGTGGGACAAGTTTGCGCATAATCAATATCGCCTGAGTTATTAATTAAAAACCATACAATTGGCTAAAGTATTGGTAAGTTTTTCTTACAAGACTGGTTAATAATACTCGTTATTTCTTTGCTTGTCAGATCGCTAAACTAGCGGCAGGTAGAGGAGAGTAGTATGCCGAATCAATTTAAGCCCGTAATATTTATGTTGTTGTCCACATTTAGCTTATCTATTACAGGGTTATTAGCTAAGCACTTATCTGAACAAATTAGCCCAGCAGTGCTCAGTTTTTTACGTTTTTCCATTCCATGTATCTTGCTGTTTATATTTGTCATAGTGACGAGTCTTGTGGGTCGGAATGCACTAGATCAACACTCAAAAGAGCATCAACGATCAGGCTCTAAACAGTGGCTTCCTCCGAAATCGATGCACTTTCCTATCGTGATTCGAGCGCTGTGTATTGCAGCGTGTCAGATCTGTTTTCTTATCTCATTACAGTCTCTGTCACTTGTTGAGAGTGTAGTGTTATTTAGCACGGGTCCCTTGTTTATTCCTTTGTTAGAAAAGTTAATATTTGGTGTGAAAGTTTCGATCGTAACTGTTTTTGGCTTAACGATCACATTTAGTGGCGTGTTGCTGTTGGCAGGAGATGTGTCGGGTATTCACTTTAAACCGGAGCTTTTGCTTGGGCTTATGGCTGGTGTGTTTAACTCTGGTTCACAGCTAAGTCTGTATCGAGCGACAAAAGGCAATATGACGCCAATCGAGTTAAACGCTTGGACATTCTTGATTGCGAGCCTTTGTTTGATTCCAGCAATGATGATGCAAGGGCAAGGGGTGTTAGCTCAGGATGTTCTGTCATTGACGAGTGCCGATACTCATGTATTTCATTGGCTGGTGATTGTTAGTTTGGCTCTGCTAGTGATTAATACCCAAGTGTTTAGAGCAAAAGCTTACAAGCTGGTGGACTCCGGCTCGCAATTGGCACCATTGATCTTCACTAATTTACTTTTCACTTCTGTTTGGCAGTGGCAATTTTTGGAACACACATTTAGCACTCACCAATTGCAAGGTATTGGACTCATTATCACCGCAAGTATTATCAATACATTTATGCCTAGAGTGCAGGCTCATTACATTCGTTATAAGGCAGCTAAGGTTGTGAGCTTGTCACCAGAAGGTGGCTCGCCGCTTTTAAAACTGTGAGCGAATGTACTCCTTGACCAATTTTAAATGGTGTTCTCTGTCTACCTTAGAGTGCTGTTTCGGGTCAAGGAAGTCGTCGGCATATTGCTGATCAATTTCTTGCTCTAGAAAGATGACATACAATTTAGGGTCGATATGCCCGGAGGTTGCCATCTCCGTCATGATGGATAAGGAATCCGACAGTGTTTTTGATTTCTTATAAGGTCGGTCACTAGACGTTAAGGCTTCAAACACATCGGCGATTGCCATCACTCGTGCTTGGAGCGGAAGTTGCTCTTCGTTTAAGCCTCTCGGATAGCCTTTACCATCCATTCTTTCGTGGTGTCCGCTGGCGATATCAGGAATATTTTTTAGATTATCAGGGTATGGCAATCGCTTAAGCATCGAGAGTGTTTGCACAATATGGTCATTGATCATGAAGCGTTCTTCATCTGTCAGAGTGCCGCGACGAATGGTTAAATTATGCAGTTCACCACGATCATAACGTAGCTCTGGCGGCTCAAGAACGAAGTCTTCTTGCCAAATATCTTGTGGGCGATTGCCTTCTTGCCATGGGATTTTGTGGGTCACCTTATCATCGAGTAAGTTCTCCATGGTTGGAAGAGGCGCGCTATTTCCACATCGCTCTCTTTCGATCCACGAAATACCGACTTGATCGTCAAGCGTTCGCTTCCATTGGCGTTGAGCTATCTTATGCAGACGCTCAATACTGCTGTCTTCCATAAACTCACCGCCTACATTGCACTCGGCAACAAAGAGGAATTCATCATCAAGTTCTCTATGCTTCTGATGCAATTTTAACTTGAGTTGATCAGCATTCTCACCGCGACTTATGCCTTGCCAATACTCAATTTCAGCCTGCATTTTGATCAGCTCGAAACGCATGCGCACTTCATGTATTCGATCGTAAATGGTCTCAAGTTTTGTCGCTTTATCAACAATGTATTCTGGGGTCGTGACTTTGCCGCAGTCATGTAGCCATGCGGCAAGGTTCAGCTCTTCCCACTCTTTGGCATCCATCGAAAAATGAGGGAAATATTGGTTATCTTTTTCGGCAGCTTCCGTTAACCATTTAGTTAGCTCAGGCACTCTTTGGCAGTGCCCGCCAGTATAAGGGGACTTAGTATCTATCGCAGAGGCAATGAGTTCGATAAACGCATTTAGCATGTCCTTTTGCTGTTGCATTTGGTCGATATTGTCTTTGGCTATTTCAGCAAAACTCAGCAACTCGCGTAGAAACGCGTGTTTATCTGCCTGGCTGGTGGTGATTGAACGTTCGTAACCAAGAACAAGAATGCCAACAAGTTGCTTTTCACGATTCAATAATGGGAAAAGATAAAGGTCACTATTGAATATGGTGTCTTGGTGTTGTTTCAGAGCGTTGTCCTCACGATTGATATGGATGATTTCCCCTTCTTTGAGTTTTGCATGTAGCCATGGTGTCTCCTTAATAAACTCGTTGATATCCGCTTTAAAAGGAATAATGGCATGGTTCGCAGCGGTTAAAAATTGATCTTCTTCATCCGATTGAATAAAAAGAACGATCGTTTCTGCTTTGGTGACTAAGTAACTTTGGTGAGCGATGGTTTTTGCGAGCAGACCAAAATCTTGATTACTGGCAGTATCACGTAACAAGTTCAGGAGATCATGCAGGGTATGCTCCATGAGTTCGATTGATTGAGTGAGGTTGGCGACCTCTTTGATCATACTTTTCGGATAACGGGTTTTCTTAAAATTAAAACGGGCAATGTTATCGGTGAGTAATACCAAGTTCTGCAATGGACGCGCCAGACGGTTGGCAACTAACCAGACAATGCAGAAACAGACGATGAGCATTGAAATGGCAACGGTGACCTGTTTGTCTCGCATTGAGAGCAGATCAGCTAAGAGATCGTCTTGCGGTGTCGCTTCGGCAAGCAGTAAAGTGACATGATCGGTTAGTTTTACTGGGGTGACGGTTAAAGACCATTTATTAACATTGTAAGTGACGGTTTTAATGATAGATGCCTCTGTAGGCTCTCCTAATATTGACGAGAAAACACTACGACTTAAGCTTTGCTGCTGATTGGTCATACCCGTTTCGTGATCAATATTCAGTTGATGGCTAGCAAGTAGGTTAAATTGATCATCAAATAGTGCCAATTTGGAATTATCAGAATAGGCCAAATCACTTATCTGTTCGGAGATAGAGTCTAAAGTGAAATCAGCACCAACGACATTTACACCATTTGCTGAGCGTCTAGAAAGTGTGATGCCATTCGTTTTTAAGAAATAAAAAGAGTAGGGCTGTGAGAGTCTGATTTCTCCATCGATATGAGCATTGGTAAACCAAGGTCTTATCCGAGGGTCAAAGGTATTGTCTTCGGTGTTGCTGTAACCAATCTGATTATGGTTCCCGTCTAGATAAATAAATTCATTTTTACCTGAAAGTGAGGCGTTATTAATTAACATGGTTGCTTTTGCAGGCGCGTTGAATTGGGTACGAATTTTATGGGTAGGCAAAGGGCGAAAGAGGGTGAAATCGCCATTCTCATGGGTATAAAACAGAGCCACTAGCCCTTTATTTTGTTTGAATACTAGATCAATCGACTCCAACCACGGTTTTTGTTCTTCAGTATCATCTTGATGGCTTATAAACGAAGTCAGTGCCATAAAATTCATAGTGGTGAGCACTGGTGCGATATTCTGTTTGAATATCGAACGTAGTTTTTGACTATGCTCTTGGCTCACATCATGAGCGGTACCTGACAAAAGCTCTTGAGAGTGTCGGTAACTCATTGATATTAAGACTATGCCTACAATAGTCGTCAGCACCAAAAACAGACTAGTAATATGGATGCTCAAAGGGTAGCGATGTTTTTTCATAAGAAATCCGTATCTAATGACAATTTTAATTATTGACCAATATACGAATGATGCAAAAAAAGCTTCCAATTTAGAGTCTTGAAAATGGATTATTGTGAGGCGCTGACGTTTTTAAAGCCTGAAAAACTATTTTGCACTTGTGACAAAAAGGTGAAAGCTAAGTTTGAATACTGTCAATTTATGGCTTCGCTGTTAAACTAGTTTTAACTATCACTTCTACTTACTTAGAACGGCAGGGCAATGATCTTACAAGTTGACACACACACTCATACCTATGCAAGCGGTCACGCATACAGCACACTGATTGAAAATGCTAAGTCGGCAAGTGAACATGGACTTAAGATGTTTTGCACCACCGACCATTCAGAATCGATGCCTGGAGCGCCACACTATTGGTTTTTCAGCAATCAGAGAGTGTTGCCACGCTTTATTGAAGACGTTGCGATTATTCGTGGTGTAGAGTCGAATATTATGAACACTCAGGGCGAGATCGACGTCCATCCTTCTGTAGATGCAAATTTAGATTGGGCGATAGCCAGTTTTCATGAACCTGTATTTCGACCAGCAGATAAAGCAACGCATACCAAAGCCTTGCTCAATGTCATCAAGGGCGGCAGAGTCGATGCTTTAGGCCACTTAGGAAACCCTAATTTTGATTTTGACTTTGAAGCCGTCATCCAATGTGCCAAAGAGTACAATGTGGCGATAGAAATCAATAACACCACGCTGAAAGGTAATAGCCGCGTTGGCAGTGTGGATCGTTGCTTTGACATTGCGACAGTGGCGAAAGAGGTCGGTGCCTATATTACCAGTGGAAGTGATGCGCATTTCTG
The DNA here is from genome assembly GCF_005146325.1 of Vibrio genomosp. F6. Taxonomy (NCBI): domain Bacteria; kingdom Pseudomonadati; phylum Pseudomonadota; class Gammaproteobacteria; order Vibrionales; family Vibrionaceae; genus Vibrio; species Vibrio genomosp. F6. The sequence goes on from NZ_SYUT01000024.1 coordinate 378,376, forward strand.
TCAAGACGTGGGGCGGTTAGATTTAGTCAGCGAGCTTTTGGATAGAGTCGGTGTGGATAGCCGAAAAGTGATCACTCATACGCCTCAGCAATTCCTTTCATTTTTAGCGTTACGTGGTCGCAGCCAGATTGAAGAGTACGCCTCTTTGGCGAGTTTTGATTAGAGATTGAAAGCCAACAGAACCACAGTGGAAAGAGGTCAACGAATAGGTTGGCCTCTTTTTTATTTTGAGAGGTCGACATAAATTGTCACGGATAAAGAGTGTCTATTTAGGCTCAAATTGCTATACACTCGCAGCACAGAAATGAATTTGAAACTGTCTATTAATGAATCGGAGATAAAAATGAAGCAATTGTCTTTGCTATTGGCTTGCTTATTGTTTGCGGGAAATGTTGCGGCAGAAGGTATCGACCTCACCGCCACAATGAAAAAGATGCGTCTAGCGTTTAATCAAGCAGCAGAAGCGGAAAGCATTGAAGAGATGAAAGCGCCCCTTGCAAGGTTAGATGAGTTGGTTCAAATCTCCCAAAATGGCAGTTATCCAAAAGAGAAAGAGGCGCTCTATATGAGTGGCTTCAATAAACTGTCTTCCGTGGTGAGTGATGTGGAGTTACAAGTCGAGCAAGGTCAGTTTGAAGAAGCTAAAAAAACGCTACGCCAGATTGACGAGTTAAGAATTGAATATCATGATAAGCGAAACCCAAGCATTTGGAGTCGATTGTTTGGTTAAATTGAGCTAGGGGTAATTGAGCAAGCAAGTAAGCAATGTACCGCTTTACTCACCTCTGGATATCCTAAGCCTTTGCCTATTTAAAGCACTCTGCTTCTACAGCAGAGTGTTTTTGTATGTGGTTCACAAAGATACAACTTCGTGAACTGGGTTAAAATAGTGTTATGATTTTTTGATAAGTTTTGTTTGATTGTATACTCTTGCTCTGAAACTATAGAGTGAACCAATGAAACGCTTATCCATCTTTAATCGATCAATGTTGCTAGCGACTGCCCTGAGTTGGGTTTTAGTTGCGCTGATGCCTGTTATCAATGCTCACGGTAATAGTGCTGGCGTGTGGGCAACATTGTGTACACTCAATGGTTTTGAGTTAGTACAAATTGAAGAGGGAACCGCGGACACTCACAACGGCAAACCATGCCCATTTAGTCATTTTTCCCCTTTCCATCAAATTGATCTTTCAACCACACCTTTACTCCAACGATTGAGTTTCGCTATTGAAAGTCGATACACTTTTTTGGCTCTAAGTGTTCGTTATCAATGGCAAGTTCCTCGCGCCCCTCCGACGATACTTTCTTAGAAAATTTGTTGAACACTATAAAAATAATGAACCAATCAAGCCTTATGTTTGAATTGGTATGAAGTAAAGTCAAAGTAAGCAAGGAATGAACTCGCCATTGATGTGGACGGGTTTCTTTGCTTGGAAGAAAGGAAAAACAATGCAAAGCGATAAAGCTTCGGCTGCGCCCATGGATGCATCACGTGCGAAAAATGATTCAAAATCCCGTTACTTTTTAACTTGGCGTTGGCATTTTTACGCTGGCCTTTTTGTGATCCCATTTATGTTGATTTTGAGCCTGACTGGCTTAGTCATGCTTTTTGATGATGAAATAGAATTTAATCGTTATCAAACACAACTTGAAGTGACACCGCAAGAGACAAGATTGAAGGTATCGACCCAGTTAGACAAGGTGGTTTCGGCCTATCCAGAGGCCGTCGTCACGCAATTTATTCCCGCCCCAACGCCTGATCTCGCTAACCGTTTCTCTATTAAATTTGATTCAGGAGAGACACGATTTATTACGGTTGATCCATTCAATGGGCAACTTTTAGGAAGTATAGATCGAAGTGATAGCTGGTATCAGCTTGCCAATGATATTCATGGCACCTTATTAATAGGAGATTGGGGAGATTACTTGATCGAAATTGCTGCGAGTTTGAGTGTGGTTCTACTTGTCAGTGGTATTTATCTTTGGTTACCACGAGATGCCGCGAGCAAAGCCGGATTTCTGACCTTAAGGTGGGCAAGTGGTACTCGTATCTTTATGCGTGATCTTCATGCGAACCTTGGTGGTGTCTTGTCCATTGTGATGTTGCTTTTTCTAATTTCGGGATTAGCTTGGGCGGGCGTGTGGGGAAGTAAATTTGTTCAGCCATGGAGCAGTTTTCCTGCACAGAAGTGGGATGATGTACCACTGTCAACGTTAACTCATGCTTCCATGAATCATGGTAGTGAAGAGGAGGTGCCATGGAATTTGGAACAGACATTGTTGCCTGAATCTCACGATCACAGTGCGATGTTAGCCCAGAATGACAGTAATGAATTGGGCTCGCATGCGGAATTACAAGCAGTGAATATCGATCAACTGTTGAGCCAAGCCAAAGCGTTAGGTTTTACGCAGTTTAAATTGAATTTCCCGCGCTCAGAAACCGGAGTTTACACCTTAACAGCAAACACCATGAGCGGAGATGTTACTGATCCAAGGCTCGATAGAACGACTCATATCGATCAATATTCAGGAAAAATCTTAGCGGATGTGACTTGGGATGATTATAGCGTAGTCGCGAAATTAATGGCGGCAGGTATTGCACTTCATCAAGGTGACATCAGTATATTGAATAAAATTTTGAATGTGGTTTTCTGCTTAGCTTTTATTGTCATTGCTGTTACGGGTGGTGTCATGTGGTGGATCCGTCGACCGACAGGACAAATGAGAATCGGTGCGCCACCTCGTTTTGAGAGTGATGGCTTATGGAAGGCAGGTATTGTGACCATCATTATTTTGGGGTTGGTAATGCCAATGGCGGGCGGAACGATTGCTGTTGTGCTCATTATTGACTGGCTTATCTTTCAGCGTGTAAGCCAGTTAAAGTCGGCACTTAACTAGCGGATTCGATTAAATCTAAGGCATCAAACCTGAGTTTACCGCTGCAACGTGAACTCAGGTTTTTATCATAATCTGAACGAGAGATTACTGTTGGTCGATGTAAAGCTTGTGAGTTAAGTTATTGATTGCGTAGTCAATGAAGACTCGCAAACGAGCAGGCATATATTTAGTTTGAGCATATTGCATTGCGATCGCACCGTGGTAGTTACTCTTAATCGTCCAGTCATCAAGAACCTGAACTACGCTCCCTTCAGAAATCGCATCTTTAATGACAAAATCATGAAAAATACCGATCCCTAAACCATTCTTGACACCATTTAAGCGCATTTGAGAGTGATTCACCGCGTAACGGCCAGTGACTGATACTGTGTGGAATTCATCATCTTTTAAAAAGTCCCAAATATGATCTTTATCGGTTTCAGCAAGATACAGGCAGTCATGAGTTGCAAGTTCTGTTGGGTGATCCGGAATCCCTTTTTGAGATAAGTAATCCGGGCTGGCACAGAGCACTAGATTCGTCTTTCCGATCTCTTTTAATACCAAATTTTCATCAGGTTTATCTGTCAATTTGAACGCTACATCGACATTGTGCTTAAACAGATCAATGTTGCCATCAGCGGCTCGTAGCTTGAGTTGGATTTCCGGGTACTGTTTGAGAAAAGGTACAACGAAAGGTTGGAGAACTGAATTGAGAAAGGCTTCCGGGGCTGCAACCGTGAGTGAACCTGCGGGCTCAGCATGATCTTCCGTTGAAAGTTCAACCGCTTGCTGAGCGGCATTAACCATCAATACACTTTGGTCATACACCTTCTGCCCTGCTTGCGTAATGATCAACTTTCGAGTGGTGCGCTCAAATAATTTAACGGATAACGCATTTTCTAAGCGTGTAATCAGCTTACTAAGAGCTGAAGGGGTTGCTCCGAGTTTTTTGGCCGCGGCAGTAAAACTACCTTCATTCACTACCAATATAAATGAAGCAAGATCGGGTAATAAAGAAATCAGTTTGGGGTTAATCATAATTTATCATTTTGGTTGGTGAATTCAGTGGTTTACGCATATCACTTTCATGTGAAAACATAAGTGTATTGCTACTTGCGGTTCTATGTATAACAAAATACAGGCATTTAATTCTTCTCGCTAGGATAAAGCGTGGTCAGCTGTCGAGTTTTAAATAAATTGATAATAACGCATGCTTGATGCCGTGCTGTAAATTAGTTTGGCAAAATTGATAATTTTTTCATGCATAAGTACCAGATAAAGTATCGAACTGATGGTAATCGCTATTAAATAAATGAAATAAAAACAAGGGCTTTATTTATGATATTAATGATTAATACTGTTTTGATAGCATGAGTAAATTTATCCTTTATTTTTAACGTTACTTTTCTATACTGGCTAAATAGCATGCAAATGTGATGCATGTTGCACAATGCGGAATGGTTAGGTCGTTAAAGGGAGATTCTATGAGCAAAAGTGAGGACAGTTTATTTCAGCTTGAAAGAGTACAAAGGTTTAATTTTTCAGTGTGGACGGTATTGGTCGGGACATTAATCGCACGCACTAGCTTTTTTATGGCATGGCCATTTTTGATTGTCTTCTTGTATAAAGATTATGGGGCAACCGCAGTTGAAGTGGGTGGAATGTTGGCATCATCTGCCGTTGTAGGGGCGGTGACAGGGCTTTATTCAGGCTATATTTCTGACAAGTTTGGTCGGAAGTGGGTCATGGTGTGCGGAAGTTGGATCGCAGCCGTCGCTTATAGCGGAATTGGCTTGGCCAGTGAGGTTTGGCAATTTTATGTATTGATCATCATTACGGGACTGATGCGCCCAATGATTGAAGCGCCAGCCAAAGCCGTCATCGGTGATAATTTAGATAATGTAAAAGACCGAGAGTTGGCGTTGAACGTTCGGTATTTTTTGTTAAATCTGGGTGGTGCGATTGGGCCGCTGATCGGTATTACCATTGGGCTGAGCCAGCCGCAAAATTTATTCTTTATTGCTGGGGCGACTTACGTTGTGTACGGATTTTGGCTTTTGTTTGGAATAGAGAGGCGAGGAGTGCATACCAAGCCTGATTCATCGATGTTGCCCAATTTCTCCGCAACGCTCAAGGTGATCCGCAAAGACAATATTTTCGTTAAATTGATGGTTGCGAACTTCATCATGATGTTCGTTTATGCTCAAGTTGAATCATCAATTCCTCAGGTTATTGTACGAGCATCGACATCGGATGCTGCGCAAATCATTGCAGGCTTAGTACTCGTTAATACGCTTACGATTATTATTTTCCAATTCCCGATGTTGAAATGGTTAGAACACATTCCACTGTTTGTTCGAACTCGAATAGGTATGGCTCTGATGGCTGCAGCTCAAATCGGCTTTCTAATGACACCTGCGGATTGGCCAATTGGATGGGGAATTGCCTGTTTTGTGTTGAGCATGGGGGAGGTGATTGCATTCCCGACGCTAAATGTTCAGATCGACCGTTTGGCTCCTGCACATTTAAGGGGTTCCTACTTTGGAGCTGCCGCCTTGTATTCCCTTGGCTTTGCCATTGCACCTCTTGTCGGTGGGGTGGTGATTGAATCACTCAGTTCAAACTGGCTGTTTGGGGTCTGCTTCTTCCTCTGCTTAGTGATGATCTGGCTATATTGGCTAGCAGAACACAGTGAAGATAACGTAGAGAGAGAACCCATTACAACCTAGTACAGCTTATGGTTAGCAAGAAGTATTATGTAGAGCCACGATTACGGATAGTGATTGTGGCTTTATTATATTATTGGCATGTTAGAGGGTTTCTAAAATATAAATTGATGAATTTTAAATCATGATTCGTGTAAAGATTCACGGCTTAAACGAATTAAGTTAACGTAGAACGGAATAATGAAGTAGTTAATAAATTACTTATAAAGCATGTGCTTATATATGGTGTCGACATTTTTGCTCTTGAGTGTAGGTGTTCTTGTTTGTTTTATAAATGCCAAGAGTACAGGTTATGATTGATAAATTGATCTTGATACCAGAACCAGATCAATTGCATACGTTTTGTATTGACTCACTAGAGTAATTGCTCAAAATTGAATCGTTACAAATATAAGGTTGTCTTATATTTGGTTTGTCATTTAATCATAAGAAGAAAGATACGATGAAAAAATTGACTATTCTACTTAGCGCAATATTGCCTTTTACTGTTACGGCGGCAGCAGAAACCGTCGTTGTTCCTGAATCGATTACTGCGGCACAAGTCAGTGGCGTTCAAGGTAAAGAAACCTATACCTATGTGCGTTGTTGGTACCGCACTAGTAATTCACATGACGACTCTGCTTCTGATTGGGAGTGGGCGAAGAATTCCGAAGGTAACTACCTAAAAGTTGATGGATATTGGTGGTCGTCGACCTCTTTTAAAAACCTTTTTTATACCGATACACCTCAAGAACTAATTAAGCAAAGCTGTAGCGAAACATTAGGCATGGATAGAGAAAATGTCGATATGACCTATTTTGCGGCAGATAATCGTTTTTCATATAACCATTCGATATGGACCAATGATGCGGTGATGCAACCAAATCAGATTAATCGCATGGTCGCTTTTGGAGATAGTCTCTCTGATACCGGTAATATCTTTAATGCTGCCCAGTGGCGTTTCCCCAATCCGAACTCGTGGTTCTTAGGCCATTTCTCTAATGGTTTTGTATGGACGGAATACATTGCGAACGCAAAAAACTTGCCCCTCTACAATTGGGCGGTCGGTGGTGCTGCAGGGACCAATCAGTATGTTGCTTTGACTGGTGTTTATGATCAAGTGACGTCATATCTTACTTATATGAAGATGGCAAAGAACTATAACCCAGAAAATACTCTATTTACTTTAGAGTTTGGCCTCAATGACTTTATGAATTACAACCGTGAGGTTGGAGACGTAAAAGCGGATTATAGCAGCGCACTTGTTCGCTTGACCGATGCTGGGGCAAAAAATATTCTATTGATGACTCTGCCTGATGCAACAAAAGCACCGCAATTTAAGTATTCAACGACAGAAGAGATTACTAAAGTTCGTGCAAAAATAATCGCTTTTAATAGTTTCATTCAAGAGCAAGCGGCTTACTATATTCTGCAAGGGTATAATGTGACGCTGTATGATACATACACACTGTTTGAAGAGTTGACGGGTAATCCGACTCAGCATGGCTTTGCAAATGCTAGTGACGCCTGTTTGAATATTAATCGAAGCTCTTCTATTGATTATTTACTGAGTCATAGCCTAACGAATGATTGTGCGGCAAATGGTTCTGATAAATATGTATTTTGGGGGGTTACGCACCCAACTACGGCAGCGCATAGATACATAGCTGATCAAATGCTAGCGAAGGGATTAGATCGATTTAATTTCTAATCTTTACTCTATTGCCAGTATCGCAGTTTAGATTTTGACCTCTTTTCTAGTGATTATGGATGTAAGCGATCTAGTTTTTAAATTAGGTCGCTTTTTTATTGGGTCTAGCCGGACATTATCTTCTCTATAGTTCACAATAAAATACGTCAGTAATGGTAAGAGGGAATGACCGTTATATTTGTGCCTTGAATTCACTAATGTTTTTCCACCTTGAGGGATAATCGAAATCAAATGGATGAACTACAATGATGACAACGGTTTTAGAGCAAAAGTGATTCAGCTCACACTATGGTTTTTTAGTAAATGAAAGCCATATAGCGAATGATTTTTGTCCCCCTACGAAAAAGTGACTCTAAAGTTACTATTCATAATAACTAGGAAGGAATTGGATAATGTCTTCAGCATTTTACCAACAGATTCAAAATCAAATTGAAGAAGTGAAAAATGATGGTTTATACAAATCAGAACGTATCATCACTTCAGCACAAAAAGCGTCAGTTTCTATCTCAACAGGCCAAGAAGTACTGAACTTTTGTGCTAATAACTACCTTGGTTTAGCTAATCACCCAACCCTCATCGAAGCAGCAAAAGGCGGCATGGATGAGCACGGTTTCGGTATGGCTTCTGTTCGCTTTATCTGTGGTACTCAAGACTCACATAAAGTGCTAGAAGAAAAACTGTCTACTTTCCTAGGCAAAGAAGACACGATCCTATACACATCTTGTTTTGATGCTAACGCGGGTCTATTTGAGACTATTTTAGGTAAAGAAGATGCAATCATCTCAGATGCACTAAACCACGCTTCTATCATTGATGGCGTTCGTCTTTGTAAAGCGATGCGTTTCCGTTACGCGAACAACAACATGGAAGAACTTGAAGCGCAATTAATTGCAGCAAAAGAAGCGGGTGCTCGCCATACACTTATCGTAACTGATGGTGTGTTCTCTATGGACGGTGTGGTTGCGAACCTTCCAGCTATCTGTGACCTAGCGGATAAATACGAAGCACTTGTGATGGTTGATGACTCTCACGCAGTTGGCTTCATGGGCGAAAATGGCGCGGGTACTCACGAACACCACGACGTTATCGACCGTATCGATATCATTACTGGTACGCTAGGAAAAGCAATGGGTGGCGCATCAGGCGGTTACACATCAGGTAAGAAAGAGGTGATCGACTGGTTACGTCAGCGTTCTCGTCCGTACCTATTCTCAAACTCTGTTGCTCCTGCAATTGTTTCTGCTTCAATTCGTGTGCTTGATCTGCTTGCTGAATCTGGCGACCTACGCACTCAACTGTGGGAAAATTCTGCACACTTCCGTACTCGTATGGAAGCAGCTGGTTTCACTATGGGCGGTGCTGATCACGCTATCATTCCAATCATGTTAGGCGACGCAAAATTAGCAGCTGAATTCGCAGAGCGTGCGTTAGAAAAAGATATCTACGTTGTCGCGTTCTCTTTCCCTGTTGTGCCAAAAGGCCAAGCTCGTATTCGTACACAAATGTCGGCTGCTCATACTCGTGAACAGTTAGATCGTGCCATTGATGCCTTTATCCAAGTAGGTAAAGACATGGAGATCATCGCTTAATCAGGCGAGAGGAATAATTATGAAAATTAAAGCACTATCAAAACTAAAGCCTGAAGAAGGCATTTGGATGACCGAGGTTGAGAAACCTGAAATGGGTCATAATGATATTCTTATCCGTATTAAGAAAACGGCAATTTGTGGTACAGACGTACATATTTACAACTGGGATGAATGGTCACAGAAGACGATTCCTGTACCTATGGTTGTGGGTCATGAATACGTAGGTGAAGTGGTCGGCATTGGCCAAGAAGTTCGCGGTTTCGAAATTGGTGATCGTGTATCTGGCGAAGGTCATATTACATGTGGTCACTGTCGTAACTGCCGTGGCGGTCGTACTCACCTTTGTCGTAATACTACGGGTGTTGGTGTGAACCGTACTGGTGCGTTCTCTGAATTCCTTGTGATCCCTGCATTCAATGCATTTAAGATCCCGGCTGAAATTTCAGATGATCTAGCGTCTATTTTTGACCCGTTTGGTAACGCAGTACACACTGCATTGTCATTCGATTTGGTTGGTGAAGATGTGCTGATCACCGGTGCTGGCCCAATTGGTATTATGGCAGCAGCGGTTGCGAAACACGCAGGTGCTCGTCATGTGGTGATCACAGATGTGAACGAATACCGCTTAGAGTTGGCTCAAAAAATGGGTGTCACTCGCGCAGTAAACGTTATGAACGAAAAACTTGAAGATGTGATGGCTGATCTAGGCATGACGGAAGGTTTTGATGTTGGTATGGAAATGTCAGGTAACCCATCTGCATTTAACAGCATGCTGACGAACATGAATCACGGCGGTAAGATTGCGTTGCTAGGTATTCCACCATCAGATATGTGCATCGATTGGAACCAAGTGATTTTCAAAGGCTTGGTGATCAAAGGCATTTACGGTCGTGAAATGTTCGAAACGTGGTACAAAATGGCTTCTTTGATTCAATCTGGCCTAGACTTAACACCAATCATCACGCACCACTTCAAAGTTGATGACTTCCAAAAAGGCTTTGACGCTATGCGTAGCGGGCTTTCAGGAAAAGTTATCCTTGATTGGGAATAGATGATTTCCAACTTTAAATAGTAAAAGGCGACAGGTAAAACTGTCGCCTTTTTTGCGTTTTAACCGAGGAAAACTGACTGAAAATGGCAAGTGCCGCCACTTTGTCGCCACTAATTTTCAAGAGGGTTAAGGTGAACCGCTTGTATTAAATGTTTCAGGACCACTTACAGTAATGTCTAAAACCTCTTGATGTAAAGCAGAGGAAATAGGCACACTTCGATTTTTCTTACCTTTTGTCTCCGCGTAGGTCAGTTTGAATTGTAGTGATCAACTGAAATTGGCCACGTGCTTAGAGTTTAACCAGAGCAATCGTTCTGACTCGTTGGGTGTCAGCCCTCCATTATATTGATGGGGCCTGACCTGACAGTAATACTGAATTACGGAGCGAGTAATTTCTTGTTGAGCTTCATAAAGCCATTTTGTCTTCAAACTTCTAAAGAAACGCTCCATTAGTGCATATCCCCGCAATTTCCTCGTCGAAATAAGCTTTGCTTCATCTGGAAACACCACAGTAATTGGCGGCATTTTCTGTCTGTATCGTGAGTTGCAGGATCAAAGTAGGGGAGGAACGCTAAGCTAACTCATTTTAGAACGGTTGTTCATAAATTGAGTGGAAATAGTGTTTTGGTAAAGATTAACAGTATAAAACATGAAAAATAATATTCATTAAAATCAAATGGATAGTTTTTGTACGTATCAATATTGAACGAGTGTTCAAATAAGTTATTGAACGATCGTTCTTTATTGTTTATAGTTCATTCCATCAACGAGGGCGCAGTGCTCCTCAGCAGAGTTCTTCTCTAATGGAGATGAGCCTTACTTTTTAAATAGTTAATCTTCGGAGTTATAATAATGAGCGATTTTAAATTTCACACAGTCGAAACAGCACCAGAAAAAAGTAAATCAATGTTAGAAGGTGCGGTTAAGCAAATGGGCTCAATTCCCGGTTTATACGCAGTGATGGCTGAATCCCCGGAGACTCTGAAGGCATACCAGCAACTTCATCAGCAGTTCACTAACACTTCATTTGATGCAGAAGAGTTAACGGTTGTGTGGCAAACCATCAATGTAGAACATGAATGTAAGTTTTGTGTTCCGGCGCATACTGCTATCGCACACTCAATGAAAGTTGATCCGGCATTGACAGAAGCGCTACGTAATCAAGAAGCAATGCCAACTGAAAAACTGCAAGCGCTGCATGATTTTACACTGTCTGTAGTTCGTGAGCGCGGTAATGTCTCGGATGAAGAGATGAACGCATTCTTTGCTGCTGGTTACGGTCAGCAACAAGTGCTTGAAGTGATCCTTGGTTTATCTCAAAAAGTGATCAGCAATTACGTGAACCACGTAGCGAAAACACCGGTAGACCCAATGTTTGAGCAATTTACTTGGACTAAATAAGGTAATAACACTAGGGCTTGTTGACTTTTCGTAGGGTAAATCACTAGGCGTTGATATGGCGTTTGGTTTTAGTTGATGGGTTCATTGGAATAATGATAAGACGGAATGCAGGTAGACTGTGTTCCGTTTTTTTATTGCGTTTTAGTAAGATAAATCAACGATAAAAACAATCGAGCCCAACATGAAGGCCAGGCTAATATTATGTAAGTAAAATCGGCTTTATTTAAAAGGACCACTGACAAAAATGTCATCAATGAACCGTTCAACAACGTCGAACTCATTGGTCGCACGAGCAAAGGTTCTTAGGCCGATAATTTGTACCTGAATATAACAAGCAAGTTCAACAGGATCTTTATCCGAATGGATTTCGCCATTGTGGATAGCCGTTTTCATACTTTCTACCAAGGTTGTTTGAATACGACCGAGTAATTCAGTTACCACCGCGAATAGTTCTGGGTTATCCGCTTCAGTCAATTCTGACACGGACTTTACTAACATACACATCCCACTTGGTGCGGAATCGCGGTTGCTAAGAATAATTTTGCGGATAAACGTTTTCAAGCCATCAATTTGAGAATCGCTGTTCGCCATACTTTCTGCGAGTGTTTTACCATCATCTTGCGCATAGCGTTGGATCGCCTCAATGAAGAGGTTATCTTTACTTCCGAATGCGGCGTAAATACTGCCAGAGCGCATGTCGAGTGCTTCTTGAAGCGTGCGCATGGATGTGCCGTGATACCCTTTTGCCCAATAGAGATCTTTTGCCTTTGTGATTACATCGTCACGATCAAATTGTGCTTTTCTACTCATGGTGCTGCCTCATGGATTCGTTGATGCTTGCTGATTTGCGCAAACCAGTAAGCTCGCGCTAATTGTTAATCAAGTTGATTGACTAATTCACTTAAGAATTGTTTGTAGTTCTCAACTGGGTGTGCACCTGTGACGGCCGACTCACGATTAAAAACAACCGTAGGAACGCCAGATACACCATTTTGTTGCCAAATTGCTTCTTGCGTGCGTATTTCTTCTTCAAGCTCTGGTTTAGTTAGCCAAGTCATTCCCTCTTCAGCATCTAAACCGACAGCAATCAACTCTGCTCTTAAGACTGAGTGATCAGATACGTCTTTTTGTTCACTGAAAAACGCATGAAATAGTCGCAGTTTGAGTTCCGTTTGTTTGCCTTTGGTTTTTGCATAGTCGAGTAATACATGGGCTTCTAATGTATTGACCATTTTCATGTCATCAAAATAATTAAATTCGAAACCGTGTTCTGCTCCCGCCTGTGCAATACGAGTGCGCGCTTGAGTGCTCTCTTCTGGGCTCGATCCGTATTTTCTTTTTACGTGATCGCGCAAGTTTTCACCTTCTTCGGGCATATCAGGATTGAGTTCAAAGGGAAGCCATTCAATATCGACTTTATCCGCAATATTTAACTCTTGGATAGCCGCTTGTAGGTTGTTGTAGCCAATGATACACCAAGGGCAAACCACGTCAGAGATAATGTCTAGTTTAATTTTATTGTTCATAACACATCACTTAATTCTTTACAGTTCAAATATGAACGATCGTTCAATTTTGGGGTTATCATGTCACTTTTTAATCCAAAAGAGAAGTAATAATGTGACCGAAAGATTAGCTGCGCTTAATGCTGCGTCTGCTGATTTCGGGCTTAAGTAGGATAAGCAATAATGCCATTTTAAACTATGCGCTTGATGCATAGTATTATCCTAAATATATCATTAGTACCCTATTCCTATCCTCTTTAGACTGCGCGCTCTATTTTTAGCAAAGATTGGGCAGCCCCTTGTTAACACAACACTTTATAAAGAAGAGCTTAACGTCACAGGCTCTTTTCGCTCAATTGGCCCGTATGGTTATGGTGCTTGCTATTATTCTAGTCGCCGTTCATCAATGCCAACCGTTAATGGACGTATTGGTTGATCAAGCCGTTAATGCGGGATGTCACCAAGGCGTAATAGAAAGTGAGCACCATAACCATGATCATAGCCGACTTATTCAATCAAACAAATTGAGTAGAACCAGCCAAAGCACGCAGAACGGTGAACCAAACTCGAACTTACCACATAACGGATTGGTGACAACGTTCAGTTCTATTGTGTTCAAGTCGAATACCGCGCATATATTCCATGTCGGGGATAGCCGAATTTATAGGTTCAGGGGAGGAGACTCACGCTATTAACTGGTGATCACCAACGTATGAGCTTAGGAACTTCGGGGTATCTAACGCGTGCGTTGGGCATCGATAATAGGCTTGCCGTGGATTACCAATCCCTCAGCTTAGAGGCCGGTGATCTTTTCCTTCTGACTACTGATGGTGTGCATGGCTACCTACCTCAAGATCAAATAGCAGCACGGCTTGAAAAAGGAGATCACAACCCAGAAAAAACGGCTCAAACCTTATGCCAAGAAGCGCTCAATTCAAATAGCCAAGATAATGCGACGAGTCTGATTGTCAGCGTAACTGAACTCCCAATGAAGTCGGCTCTCGATATACATAAAAAGACGCTTGATTGTGCGATTCCCCCAGCGTTGAAAGTGAATAACACCATCGATGGTTTCAAGGTGGTCAATATTTTGAATGAGAGCAGTCGAAGCTATGTGTACGAGGTCATCGAGAAGGGAACTGGTGATCGGTTGTGGAATGGCTATTACTCGTTGGATAATTTTTGATATGGATATGAACTTGGTACGGAGAGTGCGGGGGATAAATGACTAATCTGGTCGATCTTTTCGATGGGTAATTAGAGATAAATATACGGAAAACCTTAAGCAGTCATCCCATTAGTTTTAACGTGACAATGTTATTACATTTTTGAGATAGATCACGTAAACTACGCGCTTATTTTTTCGTCCAATTATCAGGTGAATTATGATTCGTCTCAACCAAGTAAAATTACCGCTGGATCACAGTGAAAATGCACTACAAGATTATGTATTAAAAGCATTATCTTTAACTGAACAACAACTGGTTGATATCCATGTATTCAAACGTGGTTATGATGCACGAAAAAAGAACCAAATTACGCTGATCTACACGCTAGATGTTACTTTGCAAAATGTGGATGAAGACAAACTGTTAGAAGGGTTTGCTGAAGATCCAAATGTACGTGTCTCTCCAGATACAGAATACAAATACGTTGCGAATGCACCAGCGAACTTGACTGAGCGTCCAATCGTGATTGGTATGGGACCATGTGGATTATTTGTGGCACTAATTTTAGCGCAAATGGGTTTCAAACCGATTGTATTAGAACGCGGAAAATCAGTACATGAACGCGCAAAAGATACATTCCGTTTTTGGCGTACTAGCAAACTGAATACAGAGTCTAACGTTCAGTTTGGTGAAGGCGGTGCGGGTACATTCTCTGACGGTAAGTTATACAGCCAAGTGAAAGATCCAGGCTTTTTAGGCTTAAAAGTGAAGCAAGAGTTTGTACTTGCGGGTGCGCCTTCTGAAATTATCTATGTAAGCAAACCACATATTGGTACTTACAAGTTAGTGACTATGGTTGAGAAAATGCGCCGTAAAATCATCGAACTTGGTGGTGAAATCCGTTTTGAAACTCGTGTGGAAGAGATCAACATCGAAGGTTCGGGCGATGCAAGAAAAGTAACAGGCGTGACTTTAAACGGTGGCGAAGTGATAAGCAGTAACCATGTCGTGGCTGCCATCGGGCACAGTGCTCGTGATACTTTCCAAATGCTGCACGACAAAGAAGTTCACTTAGAAGCGCAATCTTTCTCGATCGGTTTCCGTATTGAACATAAGCAAGAGATGATCGACCAAGCTCGCTTTGGTAAAAACGCAGGTCACCCATTGTTAGGCGCGGCAGACTATAAACTTGTTCACCACTGTAAAAATGGTCGTTCAGTATATAGCTTCTGTATGTGTCCGGGCGGTGTAGTTGTTGCTGCGACCTCTGAAGAGCATGCGGTTGTAACTAATGGCATGAGCCAATATTCACGTAGTGAACGTAATGCGAACAGTGCGATTGTGGTGGGTATTTCTCCTGAAGATTTTGATAACGATCCACTACAAGGCGTAGCACTACAGCGTAAACTTGAGCGAAACGCTTACATCATGGGTGGCAGTAACTACGATGCACCTGCACAAATGGTTGGTGATTTCTTAGCAGCGGGTAAAGGTAAACCTTTTGAAGCGGTGGAGCCATCTTACAAGCCAAACGTGAAAATGACCGATCTAACGGATTCATTACCAGATTTTGCAATTGAAGCTATTCGTGAAGCATTGCCTGCATTCGCTAAGAAAATTCGTGGCTTCGACAGTAAAGATGCAATGCTGACTGGAGTAGAAACACGTACTTCATCTCCAGTGCAGATCAAACGAGGCAAAGATTTCCAAAGTATTAATACTCAAGGTCTTTATCCTGGTGGTGAAGGTGCTGGTTACGCTGGTGGTATTTTATCCGCTGGCATTGACGGTATTAAGATTGCAGAAGCTGTGGCTCTAGATATGTTGAAAGGTGTAGAAGCTTAAGACCTTAATAGAGGCTTAAGATAACAATCGAAGCCAAAAAACAGCCGATAATATCAATGATGATAGTATCGACCTGCATCAAAGGGATCCTTGTCTAGGATCCCTTTTTAATGAATTTTAAACATGACTGGTGATTTGCTCTTGTGGTTCTTCACACACGTATATCCCGTCGCGACCTGAGTGTTTTACCTGAAACAGAGCGTCGTCTGCGATACGTAGTAAATCTTCAAAATCGTGACTGGTCGAGGCGTTTACAATGCCAATACTGATGGTCGTAGATAGTTTATCTGCTACTGTTGAGTAGTCTAAATGCTTAATTAACTGGTTGAGTTGTTGGCAAAAATCGTAAACCTCTGAAGGTTTCCAACCAATCGTGCCAATGACAAACTCTTCGCCGCCCCAACGAGCAATGAAACAATCTTCCTGTATATATGGTTTGAGAGATTGACCAATTTTTCTTAACACTTCATCGCCTATGATGTGGCCGAAGTTGTCATTAATCCTTTTAAAGTGATCGATATCGAGCATCACGATAGAGAAGTTCTTTTCGATGCTATTAGTTTTGATGTTATTAGCTTTGGTGCTAGGTGATTCGATACCACTTGGGTCGATTGTATTTCGAATCCAGTCATCAAATGCACGGCGATTAGGTAAGGTCGTTAGTTGATCCTCTTCTGCCTGTTTCTTAAATGCAGTCGCTTGCACTTGTAGCGCTTTTGTTTTTTGCTCTATTTCATAGGTGAGTCTCATTTCAGATTTCTGTAATAGGCTAACACGCCATTGGAATGAGAGAGCAATCATAAGAATAAACCCGGCAAAAATAGATAATTGAATACTCGCTCTTTGCCACCAGTGAGGCAGGATAGTAAATGAATAACTGGCTTCGTTTAGCATACTTTGGTGGTAGGAATAGTAGGCGTTGACAACAAACCTGTACTCGCCCGGAGCTAAGTTTGTATACTCAGATATTCCTTGGGAGCCACGTTCTATCCAATCAGAATCGAGCCCTTCGAGTTTTGTTTTGTAGCGAATATGCTGAGATGATTGAAAACCTAGTCCAACAAAGTTAAAGACGACTCTCTGTGTGCCTGCTGGCAAGATAGAGGCTTTTTCATCTGATAGATCAAGTTCATGTTGATCACTGATGACGCTTTCGATAACCGTTGGAAACGTAGGCGTAACTAACTGCTTGAATCGTTGTGGGTGAGTCACTGTCACGCCAAGCGCAGAAGCAAACCAAAGTTGACCAGAAGAGTCGATCGTAGCTGCTGGGTTTGAGCCACCATTGAGCTGCGCACTTGCCATACCATCTAGTTCGTTGTAATGCTCAAATGTCAGTGTCTCAGCCGTTCCATCCGCGATTGCGTTGGCATCATGTTGGGATATTCGCCAAATTCCTCGATTTGACGTTAACCAAAAATAATCGTTGGAGTCAGCGAGAACTTGGAAGAGTTTATCGATGGGCAGTCCATGTCTTTTACCGACTAAGCTTAAATCTTTATCAGAGAATCGATAGCGAATTAAACCACGATCTGTTGTCATCCACATTTGGTTTTCTTCTGCATAGAAACCGAAAACGTATTGGGCTTTATCAAGAGGGTCGAGGTCTAAAGTAGCGACGATGTTATTCTCGATAATGGCGACTCCAACCCCAGTACCAACCCATACTCGACCAAGAGTATCGGTGGATAATGCCATGATATAGTTGTCAGGTAGACCATCTTGAGTAGTAAATAGTTTATAGCTTCCATCAGGGGAGTATTTAACTAGCCCTGCTGTAGTTCCTACCCATAGTTCGTCTTCTGAAGTTTCCAGAACGGAACGGATCTGTTTCGTCGGTAAAGAAGGTAAGAAGTGAGGTTGTAATATTCCTTGATCAAAGAGATATAGACCTTTTGAGTAAGTCCCTACCCAAGCTCCACCTGCTGATCTTGACGCTAGGCTCAGTACTGATAGTTGTTTTTGAGCAGTTTGGCTGCTTGAATTAGGACTGTATTTGGTAACTTTGTCACCTTCAATCACGCTGAGGCCATTGCTCGTTCCCGCAATGATTTTACCAGAACCGTTTGCGAGTACGGTACGAACGTAATTGCCAGATAACCCCTTGGACTGATCCCAAGTGTTGAATGGAGCTTTCCGTAAACGAGTTAACCCACCGTTTGTCCCAATCCAAATGGACTTCTCACGATCCTGATAAAGTGAAAGAACAT
Organism: Vibrio genomosp. F6; assembly: GCF_005146325.1. Lineage (NCBI taxonomy): Bacteria > Pseudomonadati > Pseudomonadota > Gammaproteobacteria > Vibrionales > Vibrionaceae > Vibrio > Vibrio genomosp. F6. The sequence continues at coordinate 396,439 of NZ_SYUT01000024.1, forward strand.
GGTTATGGGATAAACCTTGTTGTTCAGAAAAAGATGATATTTGCTGGTTGAAGTAGTGAAAAACGCCCTGGCTGCGAGTACCAAACCACAGCTCTTTTTGCTCGTCGATCATGACTTTAGTTACGATCGAACGATTCAATGCTTCATGTATTCGGGAAAGGTGGCCATCTTTATATTGCCATGCGCCATTTTTTCCGCCCAAGATAATAGCACCTTGATCATCTTCAACGGCGGAGTAAACGGTGGTATTGCCGAGCCCACTAGACTCACTGACATTTTCGACTGCCTTGCCAGAGATGATATACAACCCGCGACTTGTTGAGGCTAGCAGATCCCCATTTTTACGAAAGGACAGTTGGTAAACGGTGAGGTTAGGGAGGATGAGTTGATTATCAGCATTAGCCTCTGATCTGAAAATAAGTCCTTCAGAACTAAGACCAATCCATATTCCACCGTCGGGTTGTTTAATGACGGCGTTGATTAGATTTTTAATAGTTGGTAGTGAAGACCAGTGATAAGCCTCTCGATAGACGAGCCCTCCACGAGCGCCTCCTGCCAATAATCCTCCAGACGTATCTGAATATAATGCTCGTACGCCAGAATCGACTAATCCACTTTCAGAACCGCGGGTGAAATGTTTGAACTCTTGTCCGTTAAATCGAGCGATGCCTTCCCATGTGGCAAACCATAAATAGCCATCATCAGTCTGAGTGATTGCGTTGATACTGTTATGGGGTAATCCATCTCGACTTGTCCAATTTTCGTATTGGTACTCATCAAGAATCATCGCGGATGAAGAAAACACACTGCCGAGAGAAAACGCGACAAACATCATCATCGAAAGAGTGCGAGCAGTCAGTAAACGAATAAGCATATAATCTATCAATGTATTAATTCTCTAATCCCACAGAATAGAGTAATGCTTATAGTCACTCAATTATTGGTGCTCTTTTTTTTTATAAAATAGTAATAAGGTGAAGTAGCACACTGTTTTGGTGTGTTACTGATGAGTAGTCTCATTTATAAGAAAGTCAATAAACGTTATGCTGTCCAATGTGTGACTCTGGTTCAATCCTTGGTTGTAACATCGCAGTTTTCTAATGGGTTATTGAGTGTGAGTGATTGAATGTTAATGATGCAAATTATTCGTCAATAAAGAAGTTCATCTTTGAAATGCTTAAAAGGTCGCGCGGTCAGTCATACATAGGGTGAATGAATACTGGAAAGTAATTAGACAAAAATAAAGCCTGCCAAATAGGCAGGCTCTAAAAAATTGGGTTAAATCTCAGTGTATGCGGTCACCGCTTAAATTGTTCGGTTACTCTTCACTCAGTTCACTGATGGGTAGCCAAATAACTTTCACTCCGGACTGCAGAAACATATCTTGGCTAATCTTGATTTTATCACCCCAGCGAGATAGAAAGTCTTCTGACTGCTCAGGACAATAAACTGCAGTAATGCCTGTTTGAATGATTTTCGCCGCGCAGTTTGGGCATGGAAAGTGCGTTACCCATATATCACACATGTCTAAATCACGTTTAGCAAAAAGGATGGCATTCTCTTCTGCGTGTAGTGTTTTCAGCAATTTCATTTCACGATCGTCTGTTTCAGCACTGTCTGAAATGCCATGAGGGTATCCATTAAAGCCGACAGAGACGATACGATTGTGTTTTGTGATCACAGCGCCCACTTGTGTTGATGGATCTTTACTCCATGAACCAACGAGTTCAGCCATCTGAAAAAAACGTTTTGCCCATTTCGATATCATTGTGTTTGCCTTTATTGTTGCGTGAATACGCTTCTAACTTATTGAATCATCATACATCAAAGTTAGACTATTCTCAGCTTTGACCCAAATAATTCTGTCACATGATATTGAATGAGTTGGGCAAAGTTCAATTTTGGCTGATTAATATAATTAGGCCTTCGATCACTTATGTGTTTTGAAGACCGCGACGGCATTATCCATCTCTGTTGCTTGAGATGACACCGTGTTTACCTCGGTGAGACACTGTTGGGCAGAGTGCATGTTGTTATCTGAGATAGTGTTGAGCTCTGTAATGGATTCGCTCACTTGATTCATCACAATCCCTTGCTCTTCAATCGCAGAGGCAATACGTTCAGAGTTGGCTTGTATCGAGCCCATATCATTGATGATTTGTTGCAAACTATTGTCTAATTGCTCTGACGCGGCGAGGGTTTCGTGCCCTTGGGTATTGCATTGTTCGATATCGGCAACAACTGTCGACATCTGACTCTGAATAGCAGAGACCACATTGGTTATCTCTTCCGTTGATTGATGAGTTCGGCTGGCCAACGCTCGCACTTCATCAGCGACCACGGCAAAGCCGCGCCCTTGTTCGCCCGCTCGTGCGGCTTCAATCGCGGCATTTAAGGCTAATAGGTTAGTTTGCTCTGCAATTTCTTGGATGATGTGAACCGCTCCACCGATTTTATCGACATGACTATTGAGTGAACCGATGGATTGTTGACTGCTCGATAGTGTTGAAGAGAGTTGCCCAATGTTCGTAACGGTTGATTCAACCACTACACGTCCATTTTCGGCATTACTTGCTGCCTGTTGTACCCCTTCTACGGCGATCGTTGTACTTTCTGAAATCTCATTGATGGTTGCGACCATCTCTTGTACTGCCGTTGCCATGGTTGTGGTGTGATCGGCTTGAACATTGAATTGCTCAATGACCTCTTCTAATTGGCCTTGCATGTTATTCGTGCTGCTGGTCAATTGGTGAGATTTTTCTTGAGAGCCAGAGACCAGGTCCTCGATCTTGTCGAGTAGGGTATTGAAGTGAAGTCCGACTGAAACCAATTCATCTTTTCCTTTTAAATCGGCTCTCATTCCAATGTCGTTGGTTTCAGATATACGTCGAATAACCAATAGTAACCGTTGAACCTGGGTATTAATCGAGCGAGATATTTGCCAGATAAATAGGATGATAATGAGTAAGACTGAACCGCTAATGATATTTTTTATGATGTTAAGAGAGTTGGTTTGAGAGTTAGATTCAGTCGTTAACGCTTTCGAAAACGCTTTAAATTGCTCCTCAACAGCATGTGAGAGTGCACGAGTGTCTCCAAGTAAACCTGTATTGTATTTTAGGCCGACCACTATTTTTTGAGCGATTAATTGTTGTGCGTTTTTACGTAGTTGCGCTGAGTTAATACCAACTAGGAAAGAGCCATCAAACTCTCCGTGCAGTACCTTAGTATTAAAATGGATCAGATTTAGCAATTGATCTCCAGTTGCTTGGCTCTCTACGCTTTCTAGTTCTTGTGAAAATTGACCAAGTAGGCCCGTATCTTCCTGTAATCCAAGAACTGTTTGTGCATGGACTAACTTTTCAAATCCTGCTTGGTATTTGAGAATATCTTGGCGTAATTGACTACTCGAAGGGAGGTTTTGCTGAGTTAAAATTGAGGTGAGATCGTCTTCCAAACTCAGGAATATATTAATATTCTTTGAAAACTTATCGAGGTATTTGAGATCGTGTCGAAGTAAAAAATCTTTTTCATTTCGCCTTAAGTTGAGTAAGCGAATTTCTAGCTTATCAACAAGCTTAGCGGCTTGGGTTAACTCATTGGAAGTCCGAACGAAACTGTTGGTTGCAAAAAGTAAGGAAAGAACGCCTAAAATAGCGATAACACCTAACAGGTATAGCTTTTGCTTTATGCTCATCATACTTCCTTGCTCTTATAAATTCATATTTAATGCATCGCACTCATAGGTCTCACCATATAGTAAGATTAATTGAGTTTATTATTATTAATGTTACAAATTTATGACAAACAAACGTCACAATAATGACAGTTGTAACTAACAGTATGATAGATAAGAATAAAACTAGATTAACTTTCCTCTTAATTTTTTTGTTGCGCCTTTTTGTGCTTTTTTATCGAGTCGCTTCCGTTGTGAAGATCGAGTTGGTTTGGTTTCTCGTCGGTTTTTTTGAACGGTGGTTGCAGAGATGACTAATGCTTTTAAGCGAGCTAGGGCATCGTCACGATTTTGTTCTTGTGTTCTATATTGCTGCGCTTTAATGATGATGACACCTTCTTTAGTGATGCGTTGATCTTTTAAAGCTAACAACCTCTGTTTGTAAAAATCAGGAAGCGTTGAATGGTGGATATCAAACCTAAGATGGATGGCGCTCGACACTTTATTGACATTTTGTCCGCCAGCACCTTGGGCTCGTATCGCTGTGAGTTGGATTTCCCAGCTTTGAATTGTGACGGCGTTAGATATTTGAAGCATAGATAGAGAGGGCCTTAGTAAAAATCCCATACATTCTACTTAATCTTCGCTAAGGTAGTACAACTTTGTTTTTAATAGGTGTAAATATGAGTATTGATCTTAGTAGTTATCAAGGTTTGATCTTTGATATGGATGGCACACTCATTGATACTATGCCTGCGCACCTTGATGCGTGGGAGAAAACAGCCAATCAGTTTGAATTTCCATTTGATACGGATTGGTTGCATAGCCTAGGGGGAATGCCCAGCTTTAAAATTATCGGACAAGTGAACCAAAAGTATGGTCTGAATTTAGATGCTAAGCAGGTTTCTAAATTTAAAATGCAGAGTTTTGCTGCCTTGGAGCATCATGGTGAAGTGATTGAATGTACATACCAGATATTGTTAGACAATCTTGGTAAGAAAAAGCTAGCGGTAGGAACGGGAAGTCAAAGAGAAAGCGCGACTCGTTTACTCAAAAAAGCACAGCTGTTAGATAGGTTAGACGCCATGGTTTCCGCTACTGATGTCGACAATCATAAGCCCGCGCCTGATACTTTCTTGCAAGCGGCAAAAGAGTTAGCGCTAGAATCGACACAGTGCGCGGTCTTTGAGGATACTCACCTTGGCAAAATGGCCGCGCATGCCGCAGGAATGGATTGTTACTTAGTGGTGGATGGACGCTTAGAGTTTCATCCGGTTTCACAAGCGACAGACTAAGTTATTATGGAATTTTCGATTCAAATCGACACTATTCATAGTTAAGGGTGAATGGTGTTTACTAAGGATTATCGTGACCTGGATATTTTTTACGTTATTAGCCGCATTTAGCCAGTCTTGGCGCAATGCCTTTCAAAGTCAGCTCAGTAAAGAGATGAATGTGATTGGTGTGACGCTATCGCGATTCTTGTGGGCAAGCCCGCTTGCCGCTTTTTATTTAGTGTGCCTATATTGGTTTGAGCCAGTTGCATTGCCCTACCTTAATATCCGCTCGTATCTATTTATCTTTGGTGCATCAGTGATGCAAATTTTAGCGACTGCGCTAATGGTGGTTCTATTCAAACAGAAGAATTTTGCCATTGGCGCTGGTCTTGCAAAAAGTGAAGCGCCAGTTGCGGCAATTTTAGGCGTATTATTTTTTGGGACGTCTCTTTCGATGTTTGGTTGGGCGGGTGTTATCGTTGGGGGCATAGCCGTGTTTATGCTTAGTTGCTCGAATGGTATACGTACTATTTCATTGAAAACGGCACTTATAGGCTTAGCATGCAGTACCTCTTTTGCGTTGACCTCTTTATGGATTAGAGAGGCAAGCCTCACTCTTGATTTGCCTTTTCCTCATCGTGCTGCTTGGGTCCTATTCTTCGTTATCTCCTTTCAAACTCTTATCTTATTAGCTTATATGTTGTTAAAAGATAGACGGACCCTAAGTTTAATGTTCATTAAGTCTAAACTCGTCATCATGACCAGTGTTGCTAGCTTTGTTGGCTCATTAGGCTGGTTTAGCGCAATGTCACTTCAAACGGTTCCATTAGTGAAAACATTGGGGCAGGTTGAAGTCTTTTTCACCATGCTTATTTCATTCTTCTGGCTGAAAGAGGGCATTCGCAGAAAAGACATGCTCGCACTGATTTTAATCGCTATTGCCGCTATTTTGGTTATGTGGCAGTAGGTTAATATCGCCCACCGGATCATTAACAGATGACCTACATAGTTAGCCTAATAATCACATCCAGCATTTCATCAAAGCATGGCCCTAGAGCTCCTTCATCGACCGCATGACAATAAACACCTTGTAACTGATCAGAGTGAAAATCGCCACTTAAGTCCGGATCATTTAAAAGTGCAGGGGAGTTTGCCATTCGCAATAATAGATCTTCCCCGAATTCACTATCTGGCCCTGATGATGATGTGAGTGACGACCCTAAACCGAGTGTAAATACATAAATGTCTTCATTTCGAGCTGCGGTTGCCATGTCTTCAACTAGATTCCTAGCAACACGATTTACTCGTTGATACAGATTATTCGCAGAGTGAGCATAGCGGTTGTATTGGCTTACAGGTCGTACTGGGTGATCTGGGTTTAGGATGTTGAATTCAGTTGCGGTTGAATCATGGGCGGTATAGTAATCAGGTAGTTCAACCAAGTGATCATCAATATTACTCCCTTCGTAGCCATTTCCAGATAGCTTAGTTGCAATCGAATCATGTTTCCACAAGCCCCTAGGAGTCCCTCTCGACCCATCACTAGAGCGAATCGATCCTATGTAGTCATTTCCATCGGTAAGAGAAAATTGCGAGGCAAAAGTATTAGGCGCACCATCGGTGAAGAAGACAATGACTTTAAGGTTTGCAGGATTGGAAACATTACGTAGTTCATTCAGTGCTGCATAGAATCCCTCGGATGCGTTGGTGTATTGTGCATTAGAACTACTGCCGAAATTAAACGCATCAATTTGGGTTTGTATGCTTGTACGGTTATGACCACGAGCGGCAGTAAAAGGAACAGGGACTTCAGCACCAAAAGCAAATTTTACCAGCGAAATTCGATCAAAAGACTCATGAAAATTTTCCACAAATGATTTGGAGCGGTCGACAACATCTTGGGTGACATCTCCGATGCTGCCGAGCCTCAATGATGTTGTGTTATCAATAACAAGCACTAAATCTACAGGACGACGAATGACCTGAGCCACTGCCGTTGGTTTAAATGAATTAAATCCGATAAAAGATAAGAAAGCATTCGAGATCTCTGATGACGCGTCTACATCAATGGATATATTACCGAAAGTGTCATAGGCATAACTTACCCCATCAAATCGGGATGTTGCACCATAGAAGTCGGGCGGCATGTTAGCGGTAAAATATTTGTTTGCTGCGGTTGTTCCTGCTTGCTCCCCATTTGCGACGGCCCTAGCTGCAGCAATACTGGCAGCATCGACAGCCGCGAGCAGTTTTGATCTCACCACATAGGCTTTACCTGTATCGATCGCCAGACCGACGATAAGCAATATAAAAGGTAAAGAAATGACGGTTAAAATAGCGACAAGTCCTTTGCTATAGCGCTTATTAGTTGTTTTTTTTCGGTTAATCATCGCACCAAGCCCTACATATAAGTGACATCACTAAGTGTGAAATTAGCATCTAATACCAGATTAAAGAGGGGAGTGTAATTGTAGAAAACCTCCACCACATAAACCGATTCTCCATCATCTAAATTTAACGAAAAGTTATTAAGCGTAGGAGGATTGGCTTGAGAAATATCACAAGCCCCATCCGCTTCCCAATCGCCGCAATTACTCCAAATATCACTACTTTTATTAAAACCAGCTTGATTCCATTTATACTGACTGCTGACATAGGGTAATTCATTCTGCTTGCCTGTTACTGATGTTATATAAATTGCTCCATCACTACTTAAATCTAATGGACCAGCGGTGATGGCAATGGTATCCATTATTTTTTGAGGTGTTTCGGTACTACTTCTAGATACGATGTTGCCACCTTCACGGCTGATACTGATGATAATGTGATCGGCTTGGATTATTTGAGTGAGTTCGACCGCCCCTGCAATTAATAAAATAAACACAGGTGTCACTAGAGTCATTTCAATAGATGCAAATCCAGTTTGTTTTTGTGGATACTTTGGTAATGTCATCATATATACACCTAAAATGCTTCATTTTTCATAGCGGCGCTAACGGTGAATTTGTATTTCCCGTCATCGAGGAAAGGATAGATATAGGGACTGGTTGTAGGCCACTCACAATCCAAATGAATGGCAATAATCTCTCCGGAACTTCCAAACCCAGTGACTGCATTGCCAGAAGTATCTTCGACTCTAATATCATCCACATTCATTACTTTCGATAAGAGGCCATCGGATGATGTGGATATTTTTTGCAAGATAGCCGCTTCTCGATTGCCTAGAAGATCAGGGTCTAGATTGGATTGCCCTGTCACGGCATACCTCGCCCCTTCCCTTACAGAATGTTGCATGGTGAGCTTTACGTAGCCATAGATACCTAAATCAATCACTGTAAAAATAAGTAAGAAGAAAAAGCTAGCAACAATTGAGAATTCAACGATGGCAAGTCCACGGCTTCTTTTCATTGCTCGATAGGTACCGCCTTTCCCGAAGTGATGATTCACTTGTGCAGTGCCTCTTATTTGTGTTTCTTTAGGTCTATTTAAATTATATTTAACCATGATGTAAGCGCTTCTTATTGTATTTGTAATGATGAGATTGCTTTATTTATAACATTGCCCTGACATTCTTTAATAATGGTATAGGTGATATAGAAACCCATATCAATATTTCAGATTCTAAGTGTGAATTAAATATAATTTGAAGTCTACGAGAAGGTTTTGCAATTTATGTATCTATCTTTATG
>NZ_SYUT01000024.1:405789-433640 GCF_005146325.1 Vibrio genomosp. F6
ATCTTTATGTATTTAAATGTAAAAAATAAATATACTAATATTGGACTTTAATACTAGTATTTAAATTTACGGTAAACTTTAGTTTTAGAAAGTAACGTTATTTGCTTTTATGCTTGAATGAATTTTTCTGTAAGGGATTGTTTATAATAACGATTAATCTAGAGCCACTGTTTTAAACAGGTTCTCATTGTTTGTTTCTGTTTTAATGTGTTATTTAATAGCTATAATGTACAAAGTCTCAAAATCGAGACGATTTTAGAGCACCGAAATCATGGTCAATAGATAGGTTTTTGAGTTTATTTATGATGTTTTTATTCGTTAGCTCAGCATTAAAAGTAGCCACATGATGATTTGATTCTTAGTTAAGTGCATGGTGAGCCCAGATAAGTATTGTATTCGTTGCTCATTAATACTAACTTACAATATCTTAACAAATACATGTTTTATGGTATCTGAACTTATGAATCTCTCTAATATGTTTCGCCTAATAACGCTCGCTGCTATTTGGGGGGCGTCTTTTCTCTTTATGCGTATTGCTGCTCCATCAATGGGAGCGGCTGTTTTGATTGAGGTTCGAGTTGCGCTCGCGGCGATATGTCTATTCTTGATTTCGCTGTATCTGAAGCGAAAGTTAGCGTTCAGAAAATACTATAAGCACTTTTTCATTATTGGTTTATTTAATACAGCGGCGCCTTTTTTACTCTTTGCCTATGCCGCTCAGACACTGAACGCTTCAACACTCTCTATTTTGAATTCAACGGCAGCGATCTGGGGAGCCATCATTGGTGTGTTATGGAGAAAAGATGCATTAACCAGAAATAAGTCAATGGGTTTAGTTATGGGGATTGTAGGTTGTGCAATTTTAGTTGGCTGGGATGCGGTGAAAATTGGCGAAGGCGCGATGCTTCCTATCGCAGCGGGCGTAATGGCAGCGTGTTGCTATGGTATCGCAACTAACTACGCTAAGAATGCACCTTCCGTTCCGGCTTTTAACAATGCGCATGGAAGCATGTGGGCAGCGGTCATCATTGTTCTGCCGTTACTCCCATTTTTCCCAACACAAGCGCCACTGACCACTGATACATTAATTGCCGTTACTATGCTGGGTGTTATGTGTACTGGGCTTGCTTACTTGCTCTATTTTCGATTGATTACCGAGGTTGGGCCTGCTTCCGCATTATCGGTGACCTTTATTATTCCAGTGTTTGGTATTTTATGGGGGAACTTATTTTTAGACGAAACGATAGGCTTCAATACCATTATTGGAACCGTTTTTGTTGTTGGAGGAACAATGTTGGTAACCGGTTTTTCACTCTCTAGCTTGAAGGCTTCAAGAGCGAAGGTTTAGTGCTTTTAAGGTTTAGTGCATTATAGACGTATGCACTAAACCCGATGAATTCTAAATTGGAGAGTTATTTCATTTCTGAAATGACGGAAGGATCATTCAGCAAGTTAAATAGCATACTTTTTGCCGCTGATCGTTGCGCATCAGATAGCGCTTTTGTTGGGTTTTCTCTCGATTGTGTGAGCAGCTTTTTAATGAACGAACTATTTGTGCCAGATAACTCATATACAAATCGTAGCGTGTCTAATAGTTCATCTTGAACCAAGCTATACACTGCCATCTCGCAGCTAAGGTTATCCATTGCAAGTAGGTTGTTCACGACGACTTTACGTTCTGCGTTAAACTTTTCTTTTGCTTCGAAAGCATCAATCAACGTTTGTATTCTGTCGACGATTGCTACAGGTACTTCCATTGTTTTAGTTTCATGAATCATAGTTGATTTTCCTGTTTTAGCTGGAATTTTATCTCTGAGGTAAGTTTACGCGTTAACTGATTTTTCAGCATTAACTTTAGCGTTAAAGCTATTGTGTTAAAACCATCGCGTCATAAACCATAGCTCCAAGCCTCGGAATGGGCTTGATGTGAGTTAAATTTCCATTTTTAACGTTGAGCAATAAATGATAAGGAGATCTGGGCGTCGGGTCACCCTATATTTTCATTTCTTTGCTGAATACTGTGAGGTTAGTGTTATATAGGAAGCATCTACTCGTACTCACTTGTACACAACGACATTGCAGTATTAGGTGATACGTATCTCGTGGATAATTCGGTGTATGAATAGTTGAAAGCTGAACACATACCTCTTGCATTGTTAAACGTTGATATTTTTATCTCTAAGTGAAAAAAATTGTACAGTGCCTTAGTTTGTTTACAAAAGACTCAAGATAAATTGAGACAAAGGATTGACTAAAAATTGATAAGCAATCAAGATCTTATGTAAATTACCTCCAAAAAAATAATTTATGCCCAAACCTCGAAAATTGAAAACACTCGCTTTTTACTTGATCTCGTCACTTTTGCTCTCCGTGTCCTTGTACGCGCAAGCCAATGAACCATTACCTATTCCTCTCTTTTTTGCGGATAAAATTACCGCACAAAATGAAGCCATATTTTCCATTTATCAGTTAGCCGATAGCGAACCAGAAGTCGCCCGAAAAATGCTGTCCCAAATTTCATTAGCGAGCATTGAGGAAAAGGATAACCTTAAGCAAGCTCTATATTATTTGACTCTATTTCGTTTGGAAGGCGCGCTTGGTTCTACCGATATGTGGCAAGAGGATAAATATTCAGGGGACCATGTCGCCAGGTTAGACTCTTTAGGTGAGCGATTAGATCAAGCATGGATGCAGGGTGAGGCTGAATTGGAGAGGATCATTGAATTCATTGAGATCGGATATTATGACGAAGCATTACGACGAGTAGAAACCGTCATCGAGATTGCCAAACAAGCAGAATATTGGCATTTGTTGGCAAGAGCCACGAAATGGCGAGCAAATCTATATGTTGAGTTATCTGACTATCCAAAAGCGATGGAGGATTACCGAACTGCGCTGGATATTTTTACTCAACAAAAAGACATACTTCAACAGGCTAGAGTACTGTCCAATATTTCCACCGTTTACTTTCGCTTAGAGGAGTGGGGGCAAGCGGATAAATACAGTCGTCGGGCCTTTTCGTTGGTTGAACACTCGCATTTTAATAACCCTAGCGTCAAAGTGATGCTGCATATCAATGCCGGGATTATTGCTAAAAATTTGGATAATAAAGCGTTGGAGTCCGAGCATTTTCGCGCTGCGGTTAAGTTATCGACAGAAAAAGGCTCTCGTTATTCCCAAATTTATGCGCTTGCTAACTTGGTAACGTTACTGATTCAGGAAAATCAAATAGATGAAGCGATAGTAAGTGCTCAGCGATGTTTGACTCTAGCAGAGGAAGTATCAGATAGAGCGGGGCTCATGTATTGCAATGAAGCGGTGGCAGAAACGTATTTGAAGCAGAAGAGGTTTGATGAAGCCTTAGCGCTAGCGGAAAAAGTGTTCGCACAATTTGACGCCGCCAATAATCGCATAAAAGCAATATCAATGAAGGCATTTATTGCCAAAATTCATGAAGATAAGTCTGATTATAAAGAGGCTTTAGTGTTGTATAAGGAGTATGCGAATGAACGGAATGACTATCTATTCGACGAACGACGCAAAGAGTTATTTGCTCTTCAAGAAAACTATGAGGCTAAGTATAAAGAAAACGAAATAGAGTTATTAAAGTATGAAAATGCACTAAATTCGGCTCGCCTGTCACAGCAGAAAATGCTCGATAAATTGTGGGTGTCAGTGTTACTTATATTCTGTTTGGTGATTTATATTCTTTTCCGTCGTTATATCTCCGTGTCCAAAACAAATTTCCGTCTTCGTCGGTCTAATGAAACACTGACGTCTCAATCATTAGAAGATCCTTTAACTGGCCTGCATAACCGTCGATATTTGGAGCAATGGTTGGAAAAGGCTGCACAAAATAACCAGCTAGCGGCTTATGATCTTGTTGTGTTAGTGGCCGATGTGGATCATTTTAAGAAAGTGAATGATATTTACGGTCATGATGTTGGCGATGTTGTGTTGACAGAAGTGGCTCGTCGCTTAAATGAAAATGCGCGTAGTGATAATGACTTGCTGGTTAGATGGGGCGGTGAGGAGTTCGTTCTGGTGTTAGCGGTATCTCCAGAGTCTGATGCTGAGTTGGTACTCAATCGCCTGCGTGAATCGATTTCAGTCACTCCTATCATATGTGCGAATCATGAGTTAACCGTAACCATTTCGATTGGTGCATTTGGAAAGATTAAATATGGTGAAATACATAAACGGTGGAATGAGATACTCTCAAAATCTGATGAGGCGTTGTACGACGCGAAATTATCGGGTCGTAACCGTGTCAAATTAGTTACGGATAATTAATGTTCAACGTTGCAGGTTATTTAGGGTAGGCATTTAAGGCTAGATGGGTTGGCGCTAACCACCTAACCTTAAACGACGGTTTCTATCTAAAACCGTCGTTTACTGTGTACCAGTATTAATTGCTACAACCAGTAGTCTGAGTTTCCAGCTGCATTTTTCTTGCGCTTCTTTTTGCCAGTGCCTGCTGGTTTTGCCATTGGCTTACTGGCCGCTAGATAGGCTTCAGCCGCTGCTTCATCGACTTCAAATCCTTCAACTTGTTCACGGTCAAGTCTGATTTTGTTCTTCTTCTCGATGATCTTGAAATGATGGTAATCTTCATAATCGATAAGTGAGAGCGCCAAACCTACTTCACCAGCACGGCCGCTTCGGCCAATACGGTGCATATAGTCTGATGGGCTTCTTGGTAAGTCAAAATTGATGACAACAGGTAGCTTTTCAATATCAAGACCACGAGCGGCGATATCTGTTGCGATTAATACGTCAATCTCGCCGGCTTTAAACGCTTCAAGCACTCGGGTTCGAGCGCCTTGGCCTTTATCGCCATGAAACACTTCCGCAATAATGCCACGCTTATGAAGCTTATCCGCTAAGTGCTCACAACTGTTCTTTGCGTTAACAAAAATCAGCGCTTGTCGCCATTGATGTTGATGAATTAAATAAGCAAGTAAAGCCGTTTTCTCACCTTTGTTCACAGTAAATACGCGTTGTACTAACGTGCTGGCATCGGTACTTTGTAACTGTACTTCTACTGGGTCGATCAATAACTCTTGAGTCAGTGTTTGAACTTGTTCAGGGAACGTTGCAGAGAAAAGTAGCGTCTGTTTCTGTTTCGGTAGTAAACCTAACAGTGCAGATAATTCTTCCGTAAAGCCGAGGCTCAACATGCGGTCTGCTTCATCTAACACTAAGGTTTTTACTTTATCGAGCTTAATGGCATTGCTTGAGATTAAATCGAGCAATCGACCAGGGGTTGCAACGAGAATATCGGTGCCACCACGCAGTGCGAGCATTTGTGTATTTGCTGATACACCACCGAATACCGCAACCGTCTTAACCGCTCCGTTGAAGTGCGTAGCATAAGATTTGATGCTGTCTGAAACTTGTTTGGCTAATTCACGTGTTGGAACCAAAATAAGCCCAGTAACATAGTTTCCTTTACCGCTTGGCTTTTCAGATTGCTTCTGCGTGAAAACGTACTCTAACAAAGGAAGCGCAAAAGCGGCGGTTTTACCTGAACCAGTATTCGCACCAGCGATCAAGTCACGACCTGCTAAAACGCTAGGAATGACCTGTGCTTGAATCGGTGTAGGTTGTTGATATTCAAGTTCAGTTAGACGAGCTAACAGAGGTTGAATTAACCCAAGTTCTGCAAAATTGGCTGGTGTTGTGGTTGTTGTCATCAGTATAAAAGGCTCAAAGCTAAGATAATGGGCAGCATTTTAGCTTATTTGGGCTTGGTTAAGTAGCTCGATATTGACCTAATGCGCATTACTCTAAGAGTGATATGGTAAGTAATGTGGGAATTATTTTATTCGAATCACTTGAAGTTCACGGTTGCTCTGATTAACGTAGCGTCAATTAATGGATAGAATAAGAGTAAACAATGAATACAACCAATGAGAATGCTCAAAAACAGTCGGCTTGGACCCAACCAATGGCACAAGATCAATTTGATTTCATGTCTACAGTGTTAGCGGCTCCCTCTCCAATTGGCTTCGAAGCGGCAATGAGCTACGGTGTCATCAAACCAGAATTTGAATCTTTTATGCCAGCAAGCTGGGGCGTTCACCAATTTAAGGGAAGTGCGAGCGTCGTTTTCGATTCACACCCTGGGCGTGATGATTTAACCAGCGTAATGATTGTTGGTCACGCAGATAAGATCCGTATGCAAGTTCGTAAAATTGATGAAGATGGCAAAGTATGGATTAACACCGATTCTTTCTTGCCAACCACGCTCATTGGCCACGAAGTGAAAGTGTTCTGTTTGGATCCTGAAAAGTCAGGAGCGTATAAATCAATTACAGGTTGTACGGTTGAAGCTCTAGGGGCGATTCACTTCTCTACTCCTGCGCAACGTACGGGCGAGCAAGGGATTAAACCTGAATCTATTTATTTAGAATTGCACATGCATGGCGAAGATCGCAAGGCGCAAGTAGAAGCGCTTGGCTTACGTGCTGGTGACCCTATTTTACTAGATCGACCAATTAAACGTGGTGTCGCGGCCGATACTTTCTATGGTGCGTATTTAGATAACGGTTTGGGCTGTTTTTCAGTGACTGAAATTGCACGTATGTTGGCAAGCGAAGGGCTAGATAAAGTTCGAGTGTTGTACACAATTGCGACTCATGAAGAGATTGGTCGTTTTGGTTCAACGCAAGTGGTGGGTGAGCTTAAGCCTGACGTGTTGATTGCAACCGATGTTAATCACGATTATGAAGCAGCTCCGGGAATTGGCAGTCGTAACATGACGCCATTGAAAATGGGCGAAGGCTTTACCGTTGGTCGAGGTTCAGTAAGCTCTGAATTTTTAGTTCAAACGTTAGCAAATGTATGTAGCGAGAAAGAGATCCCATACCAAATTGACTTTTCTGGTCGAGATATGGGAACGGATGGCATGGCGGCTGCACTTGCAGGTGTAGATAGTGCTGCGATCACCATCGGCTATCCGATTCGTAATATGCATACGTCATCTGAATCTGCACATACTGGTGACTTATTGGCATCTATTCACGCTATTGCAGAGTTATTGCGTCACTTCAATGATTTTAATAACGGAAACGGTATCACCCGTGATGACCTGAAAAACAGTCATATTCGATTAGATAACCTGTAATTCTCAGCGTAGTCTAAATAATGTTAGACTACGCGATGTTTGATTTAGTATTTAAAGGCAGAGTAATGAACCCAATTCTTGCAATCTTGAAAGAAAGTAATATCAGTGACGAACAAATCCGTGAACTTTTTGAGACGTTGACTCAAAATCCACTCGCGGCAATGGCAACAATTGGTCAACTAGGTTTACCTCAAGACAAACTGCAATTGCTAATGGGGCAGGTTCTGCAAAACCCTGCGCTAATTAAAGAAGCAGTAGAAGAGCTTGGACTAGACTTCTCAAAAGTTGAAGCAGCAAAAGAGCAGCTTCAGAAATAGACTGAGTTTCAATGATCTAAACGTTAGAGATCATCAAGAGTCTGAATAATAGAGTCGTTTAATGCACCTTATTCGAGGTGCGTTTGCGACTCTTTTTTGATCTCGATTTTATTGCTTATCTACTTTCCATTATTTCTGAAAAGATAACCCCAACGACGCCAATTGTTGCGCTTTGCCTTTAATGTGACGCGTTAGCTCCGTGACTTCATCTACTTCTTTTAAGTTACATTGGGATGCATCTCGAATAGTTACAATGTTCTGGTTAATATCACTGGCTACGACAGATTGCTCTTCTGTTGCGGTTGATATTTGAGTCGCAGCGGCTTCGATGTGCTGCATTACACTCGCCATTTCCTCAATTTTCCGCTGCGTATCTGATGTGAATTCAATGCATATCTGCGCCGAGTTTTTCCCTTGCTTCATCGTTTCAGAGAGCTCCGCTACAGACTCTAATACACTGCCCATTGATTGCTGGATATCGCTGGTGGCTTTTTGTGTTCGTTGGCTGAGAGCCCTCACTTCATCGGCAACAACCGAGAAACCTCGGCCATATTCACCAGCACGAGCCGATTCAATTGCCGCATTAAGCGCAAGGAGATTTGTCTGTTCCGCAATGCCTTGAATTTCAGACATAATCGATGTGATGCTGGTTAGCTTTTGAGACAAGTTTTCGGCAGACTCATAGGAAGCGGAAACGTCGTCCACTAAGGTCGAGACTTGATTTTGAGTTTTCTTACTTAACGAATTTGCATCTTGGCAAGTCGTATTGGCCGAGAGCACTTGATCCAATGTCGAGGCGCTATTTCTTGAAACTTCACCGATGGTTGCCACCATCTGTTCAACCGCCGATGCAATGTTCTCAATCTCTACGGTCTCTTTTTCAATGTTATGGTGAGCGTTATCGGAGACGTTTTCTAAAGAGTGCACTTGTTTAAGTAAATTACTACTGCTGTCTAACGTTCGTCCTAAAATGGTTTGTACTCGTCCTTGCTGCATCTTTAAGTGATATTCGGCGTAGTTTGTCTTGTCATCACAAAAGACCAAACGAGAAATGCTGTCATAGCTTTGTTTGAGTTCGTCGTAGAATTTTTGGCGAATGAATAGCTCATGGTAAAGCACACTAATGGTTGCAAATGGCACGATCAAAGTGGCAAGAGGAGAGACATAAAAACCCATAATGACGGCGCATAATGTGACAAAAAATAGCATGATGATTCGGTGTTTGGTGGTGACAAGAATGCTTGATGTGAGGCTTCGAGCCTTACTCGAAACGGAGTACAAATTGATCGCACGGTTTTTGACTTCGGGCGCTAATTTACGGCGAACAGATTGATAGCCAACCAAGATGTTGTTTTCAAAAATGGGGGTGACAAAAGCATCAACCCAGTAGTACCGACCATCTTTGCAGCGATTTTTAACAGCGCCTCGCCATGCTTGCCCATTCTTGAGATGTTCCCACAAATCTTTAAACGCCGCTTTAGGCATGTCTGGGTGGCGAATCATGTTGTGGTTTTTATTTAGAAGCTCGTGCGTTTCGTAGCCTGATACCCTGCAAAACTCTTCGTTTACATAGGTAATTACCCCCCTTTTGTCTGTCGTTGAGACTAGCTCCTCATTGTCTGAGAATTCGACTTCTTCATCGACGATCGCCTTATTTCTTCTATTCATAATGATAAGCCTGACGTTATATTTTCATTGATAGTCGTTTTTCTTAATATGCATATATAAACATAGGTGACTATGTGCATTTTCGCTAGGGACTCGCGTGAAGTACCAAAATCTATACAATATTAGTGAGGCTAGGTAATATACTTCTTCTTTGCGATGTATTACCTGCATTTAGCTAAACGGAACAGGATAAGAATTCTTTGAACGCCAATACGATATTAAGCCGATATGCTTCTGTTGCTGATGGGATAGCTCTGCTATTTTCTGACTATGTAGAAGTCATTATTCATGATTTAGAAAGTCAGTCCGTAGTGCATATTGCGAATAATATTTCTAAGCGGAAAATTGGCGATCCGTCGTCTCTTGATGATGTCGATTTTGCGCAGAATGAAGCGGTAATTGGTCCTTATGAAAAACTAAACTGGGACGGAAAGAAAATATGTTCCATTAGTATTGTCCTTAGAGATGATCAAGGCAGCCCTATTGGTATGTTATGCATCAATATGAGCACGGCTCCGGTGCAAGCGGCTCAAGATGCGTTGGCACTTTTGCTTCCAATAAAGAACCTTATTCCACAGCCAGAGAAGCTATTTCATGATGATTGGCAAGATAAAGTAAATAGCTTTATTCATAGTTGGTTAGCGAGTAATAGCTTAACGATCTCGGCACTGTCTCGTCAGGATAAACGTGAATTGATTGAAGCGTTATTTGATCAAGGAGCATTCAACGGAAAAAGCTCGGCAGACTATGTGGCCAACGTGCTTGGGATGGGAAGGGCTACCGTATTTAACTACTTACGTGAAATCAAGCAGCTAAGAAAGTCGTGATGACAAAAATGCCCTTCTTTAGAGTATAAAGTTAAGGGCATTTTTTAGATAATATAAAAACGAATGGAGCATTTAACCATTCAATTCAGCAAGGAACTCCGAAGTCTTCTGAAGCCCATCTTTGAGTACTTGTGGGTTATTGGCATATCCGATTCGTACATAACCTTCCATTTCTAAAACACTTCCAGGTGTGAACATGACGCCTTTAGATTCAAGCAGGCGTACACAGAATTCACGGCTGGACATATCAAGATCATATTTAAGTAATGCCACGGTTCCTGACTGTGGTTTTACGTAGCTGATTAACGGTTCATTAGAGATCCAAGCATCAAGAACCTCTCGGTTGGCTTGGCAGATAGAACGACTTCTTTCAAGGATCTGCTCTTTGCACTCTAATGCTATGCAGGCAAAGTGATCGTCTAGCATTCCAACGCTGATCGTATTGTAATCCCTATGGATAGTGACCGCGTGAATAACATCCGTTGGAGCCGCTATCCAGCCCAGTCTTAACCCTGCAAGAGAGAAGCTTTTAGACATACTTGCAGTGCTGATCCCTTTTTCGTACAGATCGGCAATGGACGCGGTGAAACCGTCTCCGGAAGCATCCGTTCCTCTGTAGACTTCATCACACAGTAAATACGCATCACAGGCACGAGCAATATCTACGATTTGTTTTAGAAAAGCTTCATCCATTAAAGCGCCTGTTGGGTTATTCGGGTTGTTAATAGTAATCAGGCGAGTGTTGCTATTGGTTAGCTTTTGCAACTCTTCTAAATCAGGTAAGAAATTATTCTCTTCTTTTAGTTTTACTATTTGCACATCCGCACCGAAACTTTCGGGAATGGAGTAGTGCTGTTGGTAAGTGGGTAAGACTGAAACAACACGATCTCCCGGTTCTACCAGCGTTTGGTGAATCAGCGCATTTGCACCGATTGCTCCGTGAGTGATCAGAATGTTCTCTTTTTGCTGATTCTGATAAATCTCAGTGATGTTATTGCGTAAACGATCCGATCCTTCAATTGCTCCATAAGTGAGCTTCATTGGCAGTAACTCATTGAGAATCGTTTCTCGTTTTCCTGCCATGTCGAGCAATTGTTCAACAGTTAAAGATTCAACACAGGTTTCAGCCAAATTATAGAGACAAGAGTTTTCATACTCATTCATCCAAATTTCAACACCAAACTCTTTAATTTTCATATTACATTCCTTTATTCATAAAGTTTTAAAATCGATGGTCTCTATTATTTTTTGCTGTCTATCAGTTGCCATATACCATAAGCGATCGCAACATCTTCGAGCCCTAAGCCGATAGAGCGAAAGAACACAGGCTTCTTATAGTCCGGTAGGTGACAGCGTTGAGCGACAAGATCCGATAAGTCTCCAACAATGTTAGCCTTATCCCAACCGTGTTGATCTTTTGCCAATTTCATTTCCCCAGCACTTTCAGGTGTGGTTAATTTGTAGTCGCAATATACATCCATTTTGTTCAGTAACGCTGGTGGCACTTCATGCGCATTGACGGCATTCGTACTAATGGAAGTGATCAATGCCGATTGTGGGATCTGCTGTTCGGAAATGACAGCGCTTGCCGCAGAGGTACATAGCATAATGACATCGGCGTTTTCTGTGGCTTGACAAGAGTGTAAAGCAATTTGAATTCGGTTATCTATTGCTCGTATTTCATTTTGGCGAATGTCGTTATCAATTAATTCAGGGGCAAATATCGTGATGTGTTCCCACTTTCTTAACGAAATTACATGGCGAAGATGCGCTAAAGCGACGTTACCTGCACCTATTAATGCTAAATGCGAACTCTCTTTTTTTGCTAAGTAATCAATGGCTAATGCCGTGGTTCCTGCGGTTCGTTCAACCGTCAGTTGCCCTGAATCACAAAGCAGCAGTGGCATACCTGTCTTCATCGACATCAGGTGTGTCCAAGCGGTGATAATCGGAGCCCCATCAGTCACTATGTAAGGGGAAAGCTTAGCACCGAACACTCCTTGTTCAGCAAGTACGCCGAGGTAAGTGATGTAATCGCCTTTATTGTTAGGGAATGGTGTTAACGTTTGGCTAGGCTGTACTGCGTTATCACGAGCTAAAGATGCAAACAGCGTCTCCATGAGAGATTTAACATCTAGTTTAGGGAGAAGCGATTGCACCTCTTGGTCATTGAGGACGTAGGGAGCACAGGGTGACTCGGAAGTATTATTGGTCATTTGAGTTACTCGTTAGATTTTGTAATACCAATAATACTCATTAGTCTAAGTTATACTGTGAAGTCTATAGTGTTTTTGTGAATCTATAAATTTAAGGTTTCTATAGCTCTTAAGTTTCCTATCAATTGAAGCTTCCCATAAATTGAAAGTTTCCTGATGCTTTAGGCTATGAGTGAGTATCGAAAGTCGGCTAACTCTCATCAATATGCTTGAGAACATAATCAACAAAAGTTCTATTTTTTAAAGACAGATGTTTAGATCGATAAAGTAAATGGATCGGTTTTGGCTTTGGAGTGGAATCTGTGAGAATTTCGATAAGCTGATTCGATTCTATCTCTTGTGTGACCAAAATCTTGGGTTGAAGAAGGATGCCAATGCCTTGAAGTGCTGCAAACTTTAAAACATCACCATTATTAGAGGTCAGCCTAGAGCTTGTATTGCTAAAGGTGTTCGACGGTAAGTTCATCACCTGTTGGCTTTCACCTTGATGATAGTGAAATCCTAAACAGTGGTGGTGTTTGAGTGCTTCTAATGAATTAATCTGTCCATGCTTTTCAAGATAAATGGGAGAAGCGCAGTAAGTCATTTCATAGTGGCCGAGCTTTCTTGCAACAAGGGAAGAATCAACAAGATCGCCAATACGAATTATCATATCTGCATCATTCTGATAAGGGTCAATAAGTCCGTTATCTAGCATTAACTCGATATTAAGATCTGGGTATTCTTCAAGAAAGCTTGCCACAATGGGAGTCAGAATTTTCTTGCCGAATGTCACAGGGCAGTTGACTTTAATAGTCCCTGTTGGTCGGTTGATTAACGTTTGAATCAGGTTTTCTGCGTTTGTTATATCTTCAATAATTCGATGGCACTCGCTGTAGTAAAGCTTACCTGCTTCAGTTAAAGACTGCTTACGAGTTGTCCGGTGAATCAGTTGAGTTCCCAAGCTTTGTTCAAGAAAATTGACGTGTTTACCTACCATTGTCGGTGAAATTTGGAACTGATGAGCAGCACTTCGAAAGCTGCCATGTTCGACAATATAAGCAAAAATTTTCATGCTTGTTAGTTTGTCCATTATGCACTGCCAGTTAATAAACAATAAAATATGGGGCAGTTTATCAATCTTATGAAGTTAATTATAGTTGAGCCCAATATTGAGAATAAATTTAACAACATAGGAAGTGATGATGAACGACACTATATTTGTTACGGCTGAGCTAAAAATGAAGACTCAGTTATCAAGAGAATCTGTTATTGAAGCCATTGAGCAATTTTGTGTCGACATGCAGGCTGAAGAAGGGTGTTTACAAGCGATGGCGACTTACGATGAAAAGACACCAGACAGAGTGATATTGTGGGAGCGATATAAAAATAGAGCCGCCATCGACGCACACTTTGCTATGCCACACACTCAAGCGTTTATTGCTTCAGATGTGACCTCATTAGTTCAAGTTTTTGAAACTCATCAAGCGGGAGAGGCAGCAGAATGAATTGGGGAATTTTAGGTACAAGTTTTATTTCTGGCGTCATGGCTGAAGCGATTAACTCAGATCCTGATAGCCATTTGTATGCCGTTGCTGGACGTTCAGAACAGAACCTGTCTTTATTTGCAGATCAATACTCCGTTGGCACTCGTTATACCGATTACGAAGCGCTATTAAACGATGATCTGGTGGATATCATTTACATCGCATTGCCAAACCACGTCCACCACGATTTTATAATCAAAGCCGCGCAGCGTGGAAAAGCGATTCTCTGTGAAAAGTCACTATCGGTTGATATGGAAAAAACAGAACTTGCCTTACAAGCCGTGAAAGAACATAACGTCTTTTTTGCTGAAGGGCTGATGTATTTGCACCACCCACTTATTCGTGAACTCGTTGCGGTTCTTGATTCGGGCGAGATCGGTGAATTGCGTTCGATTCAAGCTTCGTACATCGCATCCATTGCTCAATTTGTAAATCCAGACAGTAAAGGCGCGTTATACAATTTGGGTTGTTATCCCGTGTCTTTATTGCATTTGGTAGCAAAAACTATGCTAGGAGAGCACGTTTTTGATAATCGCACACTCCATGCTATTGGAAGAAAAGGCTCGGATGGGAACCTTTGTGAATCTAGCCTTATGATGCGCTTTGGCGACCAGCAGACAGCAACGGTTCACACCGCAGAAGATCATGGATTAAAACACCACTTCACTATTTTAGGTAGCAAAGGGTGCATCACCATGAACTCTAATCCATGGCTACCAAATAAAGAGAATGACTTCTCGGTTGAAGTGTATGAAACGTCAAAGCGTAATGTTTCTGTTCCTGCGGATGGTGACGCCTTTTTGTATCAAGTGCGCCATGTAGCCAATGCAGTAAAAGCAGGAGAGAAAGCGTTATCTAACCCATGCGCGACTTGGGATGATTCGTATCGAATAATGCAACTGCTAACGGAATGGGAATCCGCCGCGACCAGCGAATAGTTTCCAACGTTTGATGTAGACAAGCCATACTGCTAAAACGATATTTTCTCTTTAGCAGAATGAATAAGCGAAGGCAGAGTCGTTACAAGAGACTCTGCCTTTCGATTACTTGGCGCTGAATTGAGAGAATATTCGTTTGCCGAATACATTGATCAGAGCGCCTGTCACGATCAAACCTCCTCCCAAATAAGTCCAAATTGAAGGGACTTCATTGAATATCCATACTCCTAGAAGTGCAGAAAAAATAATCTGAACATATGAGTAGGCTGAAGCTTTACCTGCGGCTTGAGTCTGCATCGCTTTAGTAAGACCGAATTGACCGATTTGGGTAAAAATACCGACCAAAACCAGCATGATGGTTAAAAAGAAGCTTGGCCATACGAAGTCATTCCAGATAAGTACAGTCGAGATCGGCAACGCGACCAATGGAAAGTAGAAAATAATGACGGAGCTATCTTCAGTTTGGCTTAGCTTCCTCACGATCACGTAAGCAATCGAGCTTCCAAATGCCCCACATAACGCGATGATTACGCTAAAAAGTGGCAGTTCATGGGTTAAGTCACTTGTCATGCTCGGTTGTACCATCACCAATAAACCTGCAAGGCAGAAAGCAATGCATATCATGGTGGAGTGTTGGACTCGTTCTTTAAGAAATAGAACACCGAGTAAAGCGGTAAAAATGGGATGAACGTATTGTAAGATGGTTGCCTCAGCTAGCGGCAACGTCGTTACGGCATAATACACACACATCAAAGCGGTAGTGCCGACAAGGCCGCGAACGAAAAGCAGTGTTTTGTTGTTTCCCCAAATCGAAATGCCTTTTCTTTTGACATCGATATAGCTAATGATCAAAGAGACTAAAGCCCTTGCTGCTACAATTTCAAATACTGGAATACCGTATAGGCTAATGTACTTCACGCAAGCAGACATGAGCGCGAATCCAAAAGCAGAGAGGAGCATGAACCTAACCCCAACAGGGATTAGCGAAAAAGAGAAAGAGGGCATAAAAATATCAGTCAAGTTGTGGGTAGGTCATCATATCTTAGTTTTAGAAATTCGGCTTAAAAGTTTGCTCATTGAGATGCTCAGCCAGTAGCTCTAACGCTAGGTCGTGGTGCAATTTGGAATTATGATCTTGCGAGTAAAATGAAGGCGGCATTCATAGTGGTAAAGGTATTTTGGACTCTTTAATGTTGAGCGACTAAAGTTCAAGTAGCTGAAATTTAAGTGACTAAAGTTTATGTGACTAAAGTTTAAATGGCTATCGTGCTTATCTTGATGAACTTTGTTTGCCATAATAGTTTTCAGTTCGGTACTCCCAAATTGTATGGTGATGCCGACATTAAAGGAAAGATAGTTCTTATTGGACTTCATACTATAGAGGAAGTGCGATTCATGCTTTTGCTACAACGTGTCAGTGTCACCCTATTTTTAATCACGATTCTATCTGGGTGTGGATCACTTCCAGAAGAGATCGACCACCCAGCAGAGCCGATCATCACTTCGTCGACGAGCACATTATCAGAGTTGGTGAGTACTTATCCGCTTAGTCCTTCTAAACAAGAAAACAGTGCCGTCTTATTGCAAGATACGGGTTGGGATGCACTGTCGCAGAGACTTGCATTAATAGAAACCGCAGAACAGAGCATTGATATTCAATACTATATTTGGAACTCTGATGCGTCGGGTCATTATCTCGCGAGCCGCTTACTTTCTGCGGCTGATCGAGGCGTTAAAGTGCGTGTCATGCTTGATGACATTAATCTTAATGAAAGAGAAGATCTGCTTGTTGCACTGGATTCACATCCTCAAATTGAGATCCGCATTTTTAATCCCATTCCTACTCGCCGTGGTGTCGCCAAATGGTTAAATGTATTAGGTGATTTTTCTCGCCTAAATCGCCGTATGCACAACAAATCATTTACCGTCGATGGTGCCTTTTCTGTTGTTGGCGGGCGTAACATTGGGGATGAGTATTTTGATCTCTCAGATGAAATTAATTTCCGTGACCGAGATGTTCTCGTGATGGGCGCGGTTGTTGGCGATATCCAAATGAGCTTTGGACGCTATTGGGACAGTCGTTGGTCATACCCTGTCGATTTGTTAGGCGGGAAGGCGTCATCTGATCTGCCTGTATTAGATGAAATCTCAGCACCTCGTTATACAAATTATCCAGCATTACCTGAAGATAGTAAGACGGCGAATCTGCTTCTAAAAACACTGATGAGTGAGATGACATGGGTGAGCGCCCGTTTTGTTTCTGACCGACCTGTTCCAATTGATGCAGACAACACCAGCGAACCAAAAGCCACGGCTAAAGTATTAGCTGAATTAGCGCGTGAATCGGATCAAGAGATACTATTGGAATCCGCTTATTTGATCTTTGATGATAACCAATTAGAGGAGTGGCAATCGCTTAACCGTGAAGGTGTTCAGATAAAAGCATTGACGAATTCGATGGCGTCTAATGATTTAACAACGAATCACTCTGGCTATGCAGGTCGACGAGATGAGATGCTTGATCACGGCATCGAGCTATTTGAGCTAAAACCTGAGACAAAATTGTGTGAAGTGTCTACGGGTGATGCCTCTAAATGTGCGCCAACATTAGCTTATGGGCTGCATGCAAAATCAGCTGTTTTTGATAGACAAATCGCGAGCATTGGCTCTTTCAATTTTAATTTACGTTCTACCTATCTGAATACTGAGTCTGTTTTGATCATTGAAAATCAAACGGTGGCACAAAGCCTCGCAGATGATATTGAGCTGGCGATGAGTGAAGATAATAGTTGGCGTCTTAGTTTGTACGAAGGCAAGACGCGTTGGTATTCAGGGGATAATAGCTGGGAAAGTGAGCCAGAAACAGGCAAATGGGAGCGTTTCAAATCACGCTTCTTGCAGCTATTACCGATAGAGAAATACTTGTAGGCTGAGTATCAATATCACTGAAATAAAATTGGTTATGAATAATTGACGCTATACTTAACCTGAATGAAATCGTTAGCAAAAGCCGTTGCTTGTGCCTGTTCTAATTTGATTACATTGGCCGTTTCACCAAATAGAGGGATACCTTCTCCGAGTAACAGTGGGGCGCGTGTTATGGTGATCTCATTGATTAATTGTTTATTAAGAAAGGCTTGAATTGTATTACCGCCATCGACATACGCGTGGTGGTGTCCTTCACTTTCCAACTTAGAGATTAAAGCATTGAGATCCCCAGAATACATCTCAACGTATTGCTTCATATTGTCTGGAGCCTGCTTTATGGTGTTACTCAGAACGATGATGCGAGTGTCACCATAAGGCCACTGTTCTGGCGTTAGATCCATACTTGAAATCATTTCCATGCACTTTCGGCCCATGATCAAACAATCTACAGACGCCATGAATTTAGCGAATCCCATATCGGCTTGGTCGCCCATATCTGCATTTGGATTCCCCGCAGTATGTAGCCAATCGACACTGCCATCATTTTTAGCGATGAAACCATCAAGGCTGGTCGCGATATATACAGAACACTTCATATTGTCGTCTCTTTTTGAGTTTAGAAGAACGAAGCTGAGCTTAGCCCTTGCTTTACATTCAGTATGGAATTAAATTATTCTACAGTGTAGAAATTAAAGTTATTTTAGTGAGAGAGTGAAATGTCTGTCAAGGATAAAAAACGCGGTCGACCAAAAGGCGTAACCAATCAGTTAAGTGCGGACACCATTATTGACATGGCTAAATCATTAATGAGAGCTGAGGGAAAAATACCGAGTATCAGAAAGTTAGCATCACATTTAGATGTTGATGCGATGGCGATTTATCACTACTTCAGCAATAAAAATACATTATTAGAGTCGATCACAACGTCACTGATAGAAGATATTTATGAACCTCAGGCGATTAACCATTGGAAACTAGAGCTGAAAGAGTTGTGCACCAGCTACTTAGCGTTGTTAAACAATTACTCTGGACTACTGGAAACACTTCTTGGTATGAGTTCTGATAGCCCCGCAGCAGTATTCATTGAGCGATTTCATGTGGTGGTAGCGCCATTAAACTTAAGTGATGAATCAACGAAAAATGCGCTGGATTTATTGGTCGATTATCTTCATGGATTTGCTCTTGCATTAAATTGTAGTGCTGACGTTTCGAAACTGAATATCGATATGTTAGAAGGCCCACTTAATATGTACTGTATTGCGTTGGAAAATACATAGAAGGACAGCAACTTATCTCGTACTGGCGCGGCGGTTTTAAGATGACAACATTGTCCTGAAGATGGCGTGAACCAAGCTGCGTGGTTTCGTTTTATATGGGCGGTCTTTAGGCCGCCAAAGCTACATGCTATTGAAATAATCCCCATATTCACTAAGTAAACTCCGCGAACTTCTAAGCCGAAAACGCCCTTTTTCGACCGTGGCATCGGTTATTCTATCAATTCGAAATAATCGAGGTGCTGCTCTCAGATAGTCCCAGCCTAAAAGATACCAAGCAGGCCAATTGAGTAAGATAAACTGCGGTTCTATGGTTCTTTTTGTCTCTACTTCTTTTTCTGAGACATAGCGAATGGAGAGCTTTTGCTGCTGAATAAATGCTTGGCTGACATCATTCAAAAAAGGGTAGTGCGTATTCGTCACTGTATTGGCGACAGTTTCAGAAGCAACAGCACCAACCAATACACGCTTACGTAAGAGGTTGATGCGTTTTCTCTGCTCATCGTTTAGAAAGAAAGTGAGTTTATTTTTCACGCTCGATATGTTGTCACCCAGTATGGGGCAGTTCAACGAATCGGTCAGTGCGAGGGCCATTAAGGTATTTAAAATCTCTTCATCACTTAAAAAGAATTTAGGAGGACGGGCCATCCCTCTTAACTCAATCCCACCTCCGGCACCTCGCTCAGCATCAATATCGTAACCTTGTTGACGTAACAAAGTTATATCTCGCGAGATACTTCTCACCGAGACATCAAGTGAATCGGCTAATGCCTTCGCCGTCCATAGATTGTTGTTTTCTAATAGACCAATAAGATTATCAAGCCGTTCTTGTCTATTTTGAAAGCTGCGCATTATTAATAGGCCATTTAGTGTCGTATTTATAGTTAGCATAACATTTCACCACTGATTGAGACAGATATGCAGTATTCGCTTTGAGTATGGGCATGACTTAATCAAATAATTAGAATGTTTAAATAGGGAGTAGAGAAATGAAAACACTGATGACTGGTTTTACCGCCGTAGTTTTGGCTTCTTCAGTTAGCGCGGCATCGACATTTGAAATTGTGAATACTAAATTTGTAGATGGGGTGAATTATCAAGAGCAGCAAGAGGCGATGGAAAGCTTAAATACAATAGTGAAGCATTTCGAAGGTTTTCAGAGCCGTCACTACTTTTATAGTGAGGAGCTAAATCGTTGGACTGATATTGTTGTTTGGGAAAGTGTGGAACTCGCTCAATCGGCAACCGTAAAAGCGATGGAAAACCCAAAGGCTCAGCAAGTCTTTTCTAAAATGGATATGGATAATACGATATTTTCACATTATCAATCGGTTGGGCACATCGAAGCGGAGTCGGTGGCTAAGTAGGGTTAAAGGGGATCTCTAGGTCTCAGTTTTAGTTATATATCTTTATCAATATCTCGAAGAGAGAAGATACGTTGACCGATCCATTCACTAAGGAGTGAAGCGAATGTCTCATTCAGAAACACGTTGTCTTTGTGGCGCTGTAAAAATCGTTGCAGAGGATATAAATCCAAAATTTACGGTGTGTCATTGCCAATCATGCCGGACATGGGGTGGGGCACCCTTCTTTGCGGTGAAATGCGGCTCAAAAGTAAACATTGAAGGGGATGACCATATCAAAATGTATGAGTCATCCTCTTGGGCATCGCGAGGTTTTTGCTCTGAATGTGGGACTCATCTGTTCTATAAACTTAAAGCAACGGGTGAGTACAACATGCCAGTAGGCCTGTTTCCGAATTTGGATGGGCTAGAAATGGATATGCAGTATTTCAGTGATATGAGGCCAAGCTATTATTGTTTCTCAAATGAAACCCAAGAGATGACAACTGCTGAGATCATGGCCTATTTTGCAGATAAAGTGTAAATAGATATTGTGAGGATCTGGGCACAAAACGATGATAAAGAAAGGCTGTCACTTTATTCGTTATTCGTTATTCGTTATTCGTTTCCGTTCTCTTGCAATAGAGAAATGCCATCGTTGACCCAATGAAGAAGCTGCTTGGTGGCTTTAGATAGAATCTGATTTTGCCGAACAATGTAGCCCAGATCGGTGGTCGGGAAGTCAGGCAATGGTGTGACCAAGGAAGTCAGGTGGCGTTGAGTGGATAGGGCGAATTCAGGAACGATGGCGACGCCAAATCCTGCTTCTGCCCAATCAATTTGTGCATCCACGCTGCCGACTTCCATCACTCTGTAATTGGAAAGGTTGAGTTTCGGTAACGCGTTATCAATGAGATCTCTTGTACGAGTATCATGACCGAGCAAGATCAAAGTTAACTCCTCGCCTTGTTCGGTATTTCGTTCAAATCCATCGCCGAATGCGACCCAGTTTAACTGCTGTAATTCGACAAAATGCAAAGGTTGTGTCTGTTTTTGGGAGATAACAAAACCCAGATCAGCCTCCGCATTTTTCACCAGTTTAGAAGCCTGTGATGATGTGGTGTTTAATAGCACGATATCGATACCCGGGTACTGAGCTTTAAACAGCTTAAATGCCTCAATGAGTAACGCACGAGAAATAATATCGCTGGCCGCAATGGTAATAACGCCTTTATCGAGATCATTGAGAGCATTAAGGTCAGCTTGGCAAACCTGTAATTCTTGAAGCGTTCTTTGGCTACTTTCAAGTAACCGTTCGCCAGCTTGAGTTAAATGAAAAGGGCTTCGTTCAATGAGTTTGACGTTGGTGGCTTGCTCTAACTGTTTGAGGTGCAAACTCACATTGGGCTGAGTCATATGCAATGCGATGGCTGCTTTGCCAAAATGCTTATATTCCGCCAACGTAACAAATGTTTTAAGCCAATGGATATCGAGCATCGTTTACCTTTATGTGTGCGAACAAAATAGGTTGGTATATGAGTTTCTTATTAAGCTGATAATTATAATTAATTTCTCATATCTCATCAATGAGCCTAAGATCATTTCTTAATCAGTGAGGAGAATTATTATGTCGTCTATTGTTGTTGTGGGTGCCAATTGGGGTGATGAAGGCAAAGGCCGTATCGTTGACTTTTTAGCATCAGATGCTTCTGCCAGCATTCGTTTTCAAGGTGGTAATAATGCAGGCCATACCGTCGTTAATGACTTTGGTACCTTTAAACTGCACCAACTTCCAAGCGGCATCTTCAATCCAAGTTGTATTGCTGTTCTTGGCCCTGGAATGGTGATCAGCCCTGCCGCGCTGACTGAAGAAATTAAAGAAGTAAAAAGTGCAGGTGTCGATGTCAATTTGTGTATCTCTGATCGTGCAACGTTATGCCTTCCTCTTCATGCTTTGGAAGATACGCTAGAAGAGCTACGACTGGGTGATGCCGCGTACGGTTCGACTCGACAGGGCATCGCACCTGCCTACGGTGATCGTGTCATGAAAAAAGGCATCTTGGTCGGTTGGTTGAATCAACCAGAGGTATTAGAACAACGCATTCAGTTTATGCTGGATTGGAAACTGCCTCAGTTGAAAGCGTTATATCCTGATTTCGATTATACCCAAAGTGCGGCAGAACTTACGGCATGGTTATTAGAAGAGACAAAAGCTTGGAGACCATTTATTTGCAATGTCACCGAGCCTCTAAAAGCATTGCAGGCCAAACAAGCCAATCTATTATTTGAAGCGCAATTGGGGGCGGGTCGTGATCTTGTTTACGGTGAGTATCCGTGGACAACTTCATCTAATGTGACGGCAGCGTATGCAGGAATTGGTAGCGGTTTACCAGCGCTAAGACCAGAGCGAGTGATTGCCGTTGCTAAGTCTTTCAGCTCATCAGTAGGAACCGGAACCTTAGTGACCGCGATGGAAGAGCAAGATAATTTCCGCGAAAGTTCGAATGAGTATGGAGCGGTTACAGGTCGCCCTCGTGATATGGGTTACTTTGATGCGGTAGCCACTCGAAATGGGGTTGAACTGCAAGCGGCCACCGAGATTGCATTGACCAAAATTGACTGCCTGACGGGTATGAAAGATCTTAAAATCTGTGTCGCATATGAGGGTGAACACAGCGAAAACCCAATCTGGCCTCAAACTGCAAATCTTCAGCCTGTATATGAAACTATGCAGGGCTGGGATGAAGACATCACTGGTTGCCGTACGTTCGAGAGCCTTCCTCAAGGCGCGCAAGATTACATCACACGGATTGAAGCGTTAATGGGAGTGCCGATTGTTATGGTTTCGGTTGGACCAGAGCGTGAGCAAATGATCATTCGCTAGACGCTATATCGCTTTCAGTTGGTTGTTTTCTATATTGGCCTGGGGCTACACCGATCGTTTTCTTGAATCGTTTTGAAAAACTGAACACATCGTTGTAACCCAATTGCTCAGCTATTTGCTCTATAGACCATGTGGTGTGAAGGAGCAAATACTTTGCACGCTCCATTCGTAAAAAAATGAGGTGTTGTATAGGACTCCGTTGGAAGCGCTTTTGAAATAATCGGTGCAAATGAGGAGAGGAATATTGGAGCATTTCAGCCATGTCAGTGACAGTCCACGGAAAGTGCAGTCGTTTCTCTATATCGCGGATTAATTGATCCAAACGTTGGAATTCAGAAGGGCCAGATAAGGGGGCGCATAATGACTCTTCGAGGTAATGCTCCAACTGTTGCATGATGGGTTGTCGATGTGTCAGTGAACGCTCGTAGTAAATTAAACTCAGCGTGTGGAAGATCTTTCGGCAGCTATCAAGCCTGACAACGAGTGGGCGATCAGCACAAATGTTTCTCCAGCGAACACAATCCATAAGGTGAAACCAAACCATGGAAAAAGAAGTGGATGTTAATTCGATTATAAAGGGTTTATTGGCAGGCAATGTGACTAAATGGCATTTACTCACCGTTTGGTGACCATCTTCAGTGTACAGCTCAAAAGAGCCATCAACGACATAATAGAGGGTATGATCAACAGGATTAGTCCGACCCACACGGTACTTACCTGCAAGATTTGATACACCACATAAACTGATTTCAAGTGCATCCATTTCAGGTGTCTTTGTGCTCTCAACAAACCTTTCGTTGCATTCGGGACCAATCTCCAATACGTCTTGCCATTCAAACATAAACTGCACCTATTTTACCAAATGATAGTTTTGGATAAAAACTGGATAGATTAAACCATAAATAAATAGGAAATATAACCTTATAATAGCCTCAAGATTTAGAGAGACTTCAAATATTCATCCATTAATTTTAGAGAGAAAAACTATGACTAACATCGAGGTTTTGGGATTTACATCAGCATTTTTAACGACAGTTTCCTTTCTTCCACAAGCTATTCAGGTAATTAAGACAAGAGACACGGCTTCTTTATCATTAGCTATGTACAGTATTTTTACCCTTGGTGTGGCATCATGGTTAATCTACGGCTTAGTGATTCAAGATAGTGCAATGATAGCTGCGAACATGATTACTTTCTTTTTGTCTGCCACTATTTTGGCTATAAAACTATATAATGAGTGGAAAAGCAGAGTGCAATCAAAAACCTCATGTGGATTGAATCATTCCGTGCAGAATTAAGCGCAATCCAGAATTCAGTTTGAAAAATATTACATTGTTAGCGTTTGGAGTGGAGCAGGGATTTATCTTGTACTCTTTTAATATTTGAACAGCAGTAAGTGTCAAACTTGGGTTTAGTTTGACCATTATGGCAAGACGGAAAGTAGGGGAAAGAAAAGGGTGATGTTTATTCCCTCAGCTTAGTGACAAAATAGACCACAAGGCTAAAACTTTAAGATGAATGCTTTATCTTTGCCTTGCTGCAATAATTCAATGAACGCTTTGATTTTTGCTAGGTTAAACATATCTCTATGCACTAAGGCCCAGATAGGGAAATTCCAGTGTAAATGTGGTGCGATTTTAATTAGATCAGCATCATTTTTGACCACCCTTCTTGGCACCGCACTAATACCGCAACCACTCTCCAAAGATCTAAACGCAACTTGTGAATTAGAACATAGAAATACAATGTTCTGTTCTGACACATTGTTGTGAATCCACTCATTCCACAATAGATGCGGCGGTCTATCTTTCATCGCAATAAATCGGTGAACCAATGGGCATCTATTTATGATTAATGTTTCGTTATGTCATTCCATCCCTGACAAAGCCATACAGTAATAGTTCAAAAACTCTGGAATAATTTCAGCATTAATGACTAGGTACACTTTTAAAGCACTTTTTAAACCTTCTAGTCAGATCATATGTAAATATCAATTCTGGAGAGAAACATGAAAAAAATCATTCTTGCTGCTGCACTATCATTCCTTGCGACAGGTTGTGCTCAACAAACTTTTGTAATGGCACCTGAAGCAAATACAACAGAGACAGAAGCGACGTCAGAGCAAGCTCATCATTTCTTCATTAGTGGCTTAGCACAAGAGAAGCAGATTGATGCAGCAGGCGTATGTGGCGGCGCAGATAAAATTGCAAAAGTAGAGGTTCAGGAAACCTTTATTAATGGACTACTGGCGACCGTGACATTTGGTATTTACACACCTCGCGAAGCCCGTGTTTATTGCAAGGCGTAAATCAGCCTAGTTAGCTTAATGCTGACGTTGTAAAAGTAACAAAACAGAACCGCGCAAAGTTAATTGCTTTGCGCGGTTTTTGTTTAAGGCTGGCTTATGAGTACAGAGAATTATGGTGGAAACTTGGCAGGCTTCTAAATCAACGGTTTGGAGCATTCTTCAACAATAACTGAGTTGGAAACTTTAGCGCTTCAATATAAATTGTCGTAAATGGATGTACCTAATCAATTGTGGACTTGGCTAGCTCAGATCTGCCCCATTATCAGACAGAGTAAATACTCATTCATATCCTGTTAATTGGGTTTTGCCTTACTAAAAGTTATCCATTCTTCTAATGCTGTTAGTTGTGAACCCCCGTGTTGTATTACGAGGGTACTATCCACGAAACTTGCAAACTTCCCCGACTATTCGCAAGTGTAACCCGCCAGTGTTTGAGCGTTAGCGAGCCATTGTACACATGATGCATATCATTTTATTGGTAATCAAAATGATGCATAATAAAAGTTATTCGGCAAACTGCCGCCTAGATAGCGTTATGTGCATCCATTACTTCGAGGTCTATGAATTGGGAACTGAATTGGTAAATTACGAGGATAAGTCGTTGGCTGAAAATGAAAAGCTGGTTGCTCAAAGGAAAAAAATCGAACGAATTAACAGCTATTTACTAACTCACCCTTCTATTGCTGTTGCTTTAATGAGCGGCTATGCATCGCTATGTGGTTTTGCAATATTATGGATCGTCTTTTATAAAGAAGACATAAATTTAATAGATTATGTCTCTTTTGGTGATTTTATATTTGGGATTTTTTCCGTTGAACTAGCTCTACCGCTAATTTTAGCGGTGGTCATTGTTCTTCTGTGGGGGTACGTGAGACTCTTAAAAGTGCATTGGACAAATATGAATAGATTTTGGTTTCTTGTTATTGTTTATCTACTTTTTGCACCAACATTCCCAGCCTATATGTGGTACAAGCCAGTTACTCTTTGCCATCCAGATAATCGAATATATTCGGTAACATATAAACTTCCTAGCATGGAAGTTGAGAATAATTTGTCAATGATTGCTAGCTTATCAAACTACAAAGTATTCAAGCGACATGCCCCTGGTTGCGATGTGAATTTTGGTAAGTATGATGAGGATGACTTCGATAATAAGTTTCAATTGGTAGTGATTCACGATTCTGCTATCGCAAAAATAGAGTCAACGTTAAAAGAACATAACAAGGTGCTTAAGTCTGATTCGTAATCGCTTCGCTGCAATTATGGCACACGTCCACTCACCACTTAAGCGGACGTTATGTACTTGGCGTAAATTAAGAGATTTTTAGATAGTGGATAGTATTTTGGTTTCGAACGGGTTTACCACGTCAGAAATAATTGCATTTGGGAGTTTGCTTGTCCCATTGTTTGCATTTGCGTTTTCATCATATCGCTATGTAAATGTGAAGCGAGGTGAGCAAGCACAGCAGCATTTTGAGAATTATCATGAACTGATTCATAAATTAGTAACGGCGGGTTCTGATGGTATTGGTATGGATTCTCAAAAAGCAATAATTTTTGAGCTTAGGAATTACCGTGAATATAAGTCAGTAACTATACGCATTCTGGAATGGCTAAAAGTGTCATGGTCGAAGCATCCAGCATTAATCGAAGAAATTGAACTTACTTTAGCTAATCTAAACCGTATGAAGCCTTTTCATTTGTTAACTTAAGTGCGCACATGCCAAAGCATTTAAGACGGATTCTCAACGCTTAATGCAGTGTTATGTTCAAATTATCGAAAATTACATTAAGGAGAGTCGAATGATAGTAGATTTAAGAGTATCAGATAATTTTGAGTATCAAACATGGATGGTATCTTCAAATGCATATAAAGATAAGTTTTGTATATCTTTAGATCAATCTAACAATAGCGCTATCTTTGAACAAGAAAACCCTGCAATGGATTTTCTGTTAGTAGATCGAAAGTGCAATATTTATCATGTCTATATCTCTTTTACTTCATTTGAGAAAGATTGCTGGCATGTTTTAGCTAGAAAGAACATTGATCAAACAAGTAATAGTTTTGACGTGACGATTGATTTCGAAAATGGCAATTTAATTGAGATAAAAGAGGACAATGAAATTATTTGTAAAATAGAGCTGCATGTAACAGAAAAATAAGTTATTCGCTTCTCATTAATTGACTGAAGAGAAAGCCGTATAGATCTCTAGCTTGGTTTTGAACATAACAAGCGCTTTAAACGGAATGATCTGCTCCAGTCAGACTGGACACCGCATTAAGCGACATATCGTTTTTCAAAGTTAACTGGGCTTAGATACCCAAGAGCACTGTGCCTTCTTGTTCTATTATAATCAACTTCGATATATTCAAAAAGTGCCTGGCGCATCTCTTCTCGCGTCATTATTGGTTCGTATTGGACAGCTTCTACTTTCATAGAGTGGAAAAAGCTTTCAACACAGGCGTTATCCCACCGAGTACCCCACGTTTAG
>NZ_SYUT01000025.1:0-10425 GCF_005146325.1 Vibrio genomosp. F6
TTGTTCTCGTTGGCTAATATTAGAATTCTTCTTTGTGGCTTTTCGCCAACCGTAGATCTGAGATTCATGTAACGAGAGCTGTCTTGCAGCTGCAGCAACTCCTACTTTCTCTGCCAGCTTCAGGGTTTTTGCTTTAAATTCAGAAGAATGGATAATACGTTTCTTCTTACTTGTCATGGTTCACCTATAAAAACAAACCAACAACATAATCAAATAAAAAACAACAAATACCCCATTTTTAACTACCAACCTCAAATATTAAGGGATATACTATTTTTTATTCCTACACGGAGGCTGAAATGGATACCTTACAAACCACCACTACGTTTCAACAGCTAAAAGAAGGGGCTGACGGCTACATTAAACGCCGTAACCAACGTCTTTTAGCCAATCACCGCAAAGAGTTACGAAACTTTACCCGAGCTGAAGCATCGGCTTACCTTGGTATTGATGCCAAAACGCTAGATCGTTACGTGACCGCCACAGAGATAGACCCTCGTCGCCATGAAGACTCTCAGTGGTCGATTGATATCTCTGAAATGTACCGTGTACGTGATTTACTGCCAGAGAATCTACGTAAAGATCCAAAGTTCTCGCGCAGTGATAAGCAAAAAACACAAGTAGTGGTGATCCAAAATCAGAAAGGTGGAGTCGGCAAAACCGTTTCAGCTGCGACGATTGCTTCCGGCCTTGCAACAGAGTTCCACCAAGAGTATCGAGTCGGCCTTATCGATATGGATGGCCAAGCCACGCTCTCTATGTATTACGCACCAGAAGCCGAACAAGAAGGCAACTTGTCGGTTGGCGATCTCATGATGCGAACTTTCGATCTTGACGAAGGTGAAACTTATCAAGATGCAGTATCAGAAGCCTTTTTAGAAACGACCATTCCAAATTTGCGTATCTTGCCCGCCTCACAATCCGATCGAGCGATTGAAGGTTGGTTCCATGAGCAGGTATTTAGTCACACGCTCGCGTCGCCCTACTCTATCCTTGATGAGATCATCGATGCAGTGAAAGATGAGTTCGACATCATCTTAATTGATACACCTCCATCACTTGGCTATGCCACTTATAACGCGTACTTTGCCGCGACAAGCGTGGTGTTCCCGCTTTCAATTACTGAAAATGACATCGATGCCACCTGTTCCTATTTTAGTTATATCCCACAGGTGTGGGCGCTACTTGCGAATGCACAACATGAAGGCTATGACTTCATGAAAATACTACTCACTAATCACCGTGACAGTTCAACCACCACTGAATTAATGAACAGCCTTTACGATCATTTCTCACCTTATCTTTACTCAAAGGAGTTCAAACATAGTGAGGCGATCCGCCAAGCTTCTTCCCTACTCTCCACCGTCTTTGATATGTCAAAAAGTGAGTACCCGAAAAGCAAAGCAACTTTCCAAACCGCGCAACAAAATAGCTATGAAGTGACAAGCCAAATCTTGCGTGACTTATTAAATGTATGGCGCGAGCAGGAGCAAGCATAATGGCGAAGAAAAGAGGTGGCGCAAGTCCGTTAGGTAATACAGCAGGATCAGCAGAAGCTCAAAAAGGCGCAGCCAAAGCGAACGTAGAGTCACTGACTCGTCAACTTAGCGATGAACTAATCAAAGCAGGTGAAAGCAGCGTCGATTACCTTAAAGCGCACTTTGGCATTGAATCTGTTGGTCAGAGTATCGAATGGACGTTAGCTTCAGGAGCAACAGCTACATTTAATGAAGTGACATTGTCACACGAGCAAGTGCGCGATAATACCTTTGTTACCTTTGATGTGAATGGCCGTGATCAGTCTTTGCTAACCGCGGAATCTTTAGAGGATCTTAATTCCTTAGAATTCCAACAGTTCTACCCTGCGGTTGGCCGAGAAGTGGATGGTCAAATCGATGTCCTGGATGGATCTCGTCGCCGCGCTTGGTTTTTACTTCAGGATGGACGCATCAACACCTTCCGCACTCTTGTGACCAAAGATGACATTTCAACTGCAGACGCAAAAGCCTTAGCGAAGCAGCTACAAACCGCGAAAGAACATAACCAGCGTGAAATTGGTCTGCAGTGTAAAACACTCATGGACAGCGGCGAACTGACTCAAGAAGATGTCGCCAAAATTTTAAACATTAGCCGTCAAGCAGTAGGTCGAGCATTGAAAGCCGCCAGTATCGATAGTAAGTTAATGGCCCTATTCCCAGTAGTAAATGAGCTTTCTCATACTGATTACTCTGTATTATCGAAGGTAATGAAAACTTTCAATGAAAACAATAAAGAGCTCACTAGCTTCATTCAAAAAGTAGAGACCAAAGTTGTCAATGCTCAGCCTGAGCAGAGCCAAGAAGACATCAAAGAAGCGCTAATTACTAGTATCAAATCAGAGTTAAAGATTGCTGAGGCCAAACAAGAATCAGACAAAGCACAAGTCACCCCTCTCGCTCAATTTGATAGCAAAGGGATGTTCGCACGTAAGAAAGTAAAAGGCCGCAATTTTTCGTATGAGTTTGGTCGCTTGTCGAAAGAGATTCAAGCTGAGTTAGATGAGGCGATTCAAGCGGTACTCAACAAGCACTAGATATAACGACACCAACCTTTAGGTATTAATGCCATTCGGATAAGCATTAGTACCTAAATCGGTACTTTACTGGAACATAGAGGCTGGACGTAAATACGTTCGGCCTTTTTCTTTATCTGGTAGGATAAAATGACCATGTGTGGCACTAATATTCATCACACCTCTTTGATAGAGAGTCTTTTCTATGTTCTCTAATATCCTTAAAGCTCCTCACAGATGCCCAATTTCGAAGATATGATTAGAATACAAAGTAACATCTAATCATATTTTGATTTGAATAAGGGAGATAAACGCATCATAATATGATTTGAATAATGTGGATTTTCAAATCAAGGTGAAGCTATGTGGATATGGAAACAATCAGATTGGCCTAATTTTAACTGGGATAAAACGTTAATTGAGCCGCTGCTTAGGCAAACTCGCCTTAATCAAGGCATATTACTTGGGAAGGTCACTAGCCAGTCTCAGGATAAAAAAGAGAGCATGCTTGATACCTTACTGGCAAACATCGTCCATTCAAGTGCTATTGAAGGCGAGAAACTCAATGCATTCTCTGTACGTTCATCTTTGGCAAATAAGCTTGGCTTAACAGAAGAACGCCCTTTTCCAACCACAGAACAAACCGATGGGCTTGCAGAAATCATGCTTGATGCTGTAGAGAACCTCGATATACCTCTTACATTAGACCGGATCTTACACTGGCACGATAAACTCTTCCCCAAGGGTTACACTTTATTTAACCCAGTTATTGGTGGCCAGCTTCGAGGTACCGCCCCTATGCAAGTGGTATCAGGAAGAATCGATAGACCAATTGTTCACTTTGAAGCTCCAGGGCGAGAGATTCTTGATGCAGAGTTAAAACTGTTCATTCAGTGGTTTAATGACTCAAAGCACGACGCCTCGCTTGATCCTCTACTTCGAGCTGCAATTACGCATTTATGGTTTGTCACTTTGCACCCATTGGATGACGGTAACGGGCGAATCACTCGCTTGCTGACAGACTTAGCATTGGCCCAAGCGGAGCAGCAATCTGTACGTTTTTACGCGATGTCTGTGGGGATCTTAGCTAACCGCAAAAGCTATTACGAAACCTTAGAGCAAACTCAGAAAGGAAATATAGATATCACGACTTGGCTCGTTTGGTTTTTTAATACCTTAAACGAAACGTTTGATGAAGTATTAAAAGAGATCGACCAAACCATATTTAAGACCAATTTTTGGCGCCATATAGACCAAACTAAGCTAGCAAAAGAACAAGTTAAAGTGCTGAATCGGATGCTTGATGGTGATTTTTCTGATGGCATCAATACCTCTCAGTATCACAAGGTGGCGAAAGTCAGCAAGCCAACAGCAACACGCCATTTAGCCACTTTGGTCGGTCAGAATTGTTTAATCAAGTCAGGAGCAGGACGAAGCACTCGATACCAACTGGCGAAATAAAAAATATGTCCAGCAGAAAGCAAGATATTGACTTACTTCTTATTGAAGAGCTCCACTTAGAATGACTAATTTAAACACAGCACTTCCTAACGGTTTTTTACTATTCAGAAGACAAATAGTTAAGGTCTTTTTTGAATCAGTTGAATGATGGCGTTATGTGATTTTATCAATATGAGAGCTTATTAACATGCCGCAGGTGATAGTTAATGTACTCTTAATTAAAGTGAAAAGAGGATTTTATCAATGTCAAAAAGTTCCAAGCTACATAATGAAGACAAACTGATTAAAAAGGCACTTGATATTGGCGGGAAGATGGCAAAGATGCAAGGCTTTAACCTCCCTCAGTCACCACAGCCTGACAGAGTAAAAGCAATTTACCTGTTTTTGGTTGATGCCAAACAAATCACGCCGTTACCTGATAGCAAACTCGACGGTGCAAACATCAAACACAGGTTAGCTCTTTGGGTTCATAAGGCGTTGCCAGACAACGACCCTCTAAAATAACAATCATGATTAAGTAATAACAAAGCGAGTCGATTAGTTCGCTTTGTTTGATCTTTGGTGGGCGATAATTAAAGAAGTCTTCACTGCGATTTGGCTAATTAATTTTTATCCACCGACATGTTCACTAGGACTAAGGTTTCATGCCCAACTTCTAGCTTATTCTGCCCCAGAGTTTGTCAGCTATTTCGCTTAAAACGTTTTTGCAACTGGTTACTTGGCCTATTAATTTTAAGCTGTGTAGTGTTTATGAAGTCATTAGTTATTTTCGCTCATGAAGAGGAATTTAGTGAGAAGGTAAAAAATGAACATGAAAAAATTTTCGGGTGTAGTTGGGTTATCGTCTTACACTCTTCGATACTATGAAAAAATTGGTTTGCTCAAACAAATCCAAAGAAATAGCAGCGGTCACCGAGTTTACTCAAACAGAGATGTTGATTGGGTGAACTTTGTTAAACGACTCAAAGACACTGGGATGCCGCTAGAAGAAATTCAAAAATATGCGTCATTAAGAGATTTAGGGGTAAAGACCGTGCTTGATCGCCAAAAAATGTTAGAAATGCACCGAGAAAACTTAAAAGAACACATTAAGCAACAGAATGAACATTTGGAAGCATTAGAAAACAAAATTAATTTATATAAAAAGGGAGAAGTGAGTTGACTTAGAGTTCACTCTAACTTGTAAGGTGTGTTGGTCTTTTATTCAGAGGAGAACACCACATGGACAACATTCGATTTAATTCTGGACTAGAACAGTTATCAAAAATCGATGGTGAAGCTGGCCAAAAAGTCATTGAGAGTTTACAAGATATTTGCCCTGATTTAGCTAAATTCACAATAGAATATCCATTTGGCGATATCTATACACGGCAAGGCTTAGACTTAAAATTAAGAGAGATTGCTACAGTCTCGGCTTTAACAGCTATGGGAACCTGTACGCCGCAACTAAAAGTGCATTTGCATGCAGCCCTTAATGTTGGTTGTTCAGAAGAAGAAATCAAAGAAGTAATAATACAAATGTCTGTCTATGCAGGCTTCCCAGCAGCGTTAAATGGAATGTTTGCTTTCAAAGAAGTGCTATCTGAAAGGTAGCACTAGAAGGGCAGCGTAACTCAAAGCTGCCCACAAATGAGTTTGGATGTGGCTTTTCGATTTGTGATCACCAAGCGATTCTGTGCTCAAAGTATCTAATGTAGATCCTAAAAAAAACCTCTTTATGGTCTTTAATATCCAAAAATATCCTAGTGAACCCAACAGATGTAAAATCCTGTAACTTCACAAGTCAGCATTACCAAGGGCTGTAGAGCTAAAGAACCATGGTGATTTTACGGTGCTGCGAGTTTCATATTTGTTTAATTTTTGAGGAAGAGACAGCTTTAACGGGTAGTGTGTGATTAGCTCGTAGGGGTATACAAAGCCTTGTAGAAGGTCGAGTTCCAACAAGAACTCGACCTTATTGTGTTCACTTACAAGATGCTTGCACCTGTTGATACGCTCTCAACAGGGTTTCCTGAACAGGCTTTGAGTATCTGAATGAAATTCCTCGGTCATTTGTTGTCAGGCTCTTTGCACCATTTTGAGTAGCCTGCCCTGTTACCAATGTGGTTTTAAATGAAATTCCACCATCAAAAGAAGGGAGAATATCGGTACAAATGTTCGCATTTCCCGACAATTTCATTACATGATCATCAGAGTGTTTAATCTCGACTCTGAAATATAGGTTTTTACCTTTTTGTTCAAATTCTCGTTTAGAAAACTTTTTATCTATAGGCACCGTATTTAGAAGCCTAACAAAGTTATAGCTTGCACTTGAAAAGCTTTGAGTAGCGTTAACTTTCTTAGTGGGTGAACTTGCGTTGGTTTGAATGTTTGAACTGCTTTTTACCTCAGTCATTGTATTGTTAGCCCCTAACTGCGCTGATACCGACTGAAATTCAATATCCATTACTGGCGAATCATAATACTCAGATTCCATCTGTGCTTTTATCTTTGCATCATGCTCTTTATTAAGTCTTGCTATTTCAGCATTTTTGGTTGCAATTTCGGTGTCTGATAATGTTTTTTTCTCATGATATTCTGCGGATTTAAAAACTAAGCTCTTTTCAGAGTCAGTTAACCTATCTGTGGTCAAATAGTAATCGCTGAGTAATTTATACACTTCATTCTGTTTCAGGCAACTGGCGAATGCCAGTGCTGATGGTGCGGAATACTTTTCACAACGATAGTTTGACGAATAATAACCAATTCTAGTGGGATCTTGACTCATATCTAAAATCATAGTTAACATTTTAGATTGGTGGAGTGTGGCAGAGTCGAAATTTTTAATAGCGTAGTTAATTGGAGCAGGTTCATATTGTTTGTATAAACTGCTATATGGCACCTTAGAGTTCTTATCAACCGCGCACTCTATTGCTGATGATTTCCCCCAGTTCAACACAGGCTCTGAGTGTTTGATTAACACTTCAAATGACTCAATGTAATCCAGTTTATATGCAAGGCTCAATGGTAATATCGACCCATAATCACAGACATTGGGGCTGGCTCCGTAAGATATCAGCAGCTTCAAATATCTACTGGAGTCCTGGTCACTTAAGCCATAGCGCAATGGCGCATAGATCAGGTGTTTGTAATAAAAAACATTATCGTCGTTCGAGTCTATGTGTCTCGTAGCAAATGCTGAATGATCTAAAAGCCATTTAGTCAATTCATAGTCATTGATATAGATTGCGCACATGATGACGTTCCAGCAAGGGTCGTCATCATAATTTTTTGCGAGTGTCGTTTTATTTAAGCCGGACCATGCAATGTATCCTTTCTGTTCAAGGTTCGTAATTTTCTCTTGTGTTGTCAGTGTCTCATTTTCGATTATGTCGTGACGTGTTACACATCCCACTAGAAAGCCAACCCCTAACACTAAAAAAGCTCTAAATATCCATTTCATATAACACCCCCTACAAATATTCATTCAGTCTATATTAATATCCATTTAATCAGGCTGATCTCTATCAATCTCCTTTAGGCGCTTCCAATTTTCAGACATTCATGTTTCGCTGATGGATAGCGTTCACTGATTTTTTTTAATCTCGGCCAGGTGACTTTACGGTGCTATGAATTTTTATGTGGTTTGATTTTGAGTAGAAGATCGTTTTGATGGGGTTGTTGTTAGTGTTTAGTGTAAAACCTTTTCATAGAAGTGCTCCTTAAGGATTCAAGACACTTTTTCTAATCTAACAAAACTGTTTCGATCAGCAGCACTAACGCGTTTATGCCCCAAAATCGTTTAGCTCTCGTTTCTTGACCTCTTTCTCTTGTCAGTCCTTGACCTACTTTTCCTAATAGCAGAATATGAGCCTAGTCGAGTACGTATTAGTATGCCGACATGAACTTTAATTTGTGAATGCTGAGGAAATTAAGAACGATAGAACAGTATGTTACTGTTATGGTGTCTGTATTTCCTGAAAATGTCTGCTCAAAAGACGCTGTTATGCACAGTATCACAACCAGCTACATCAACTTAAGGAAGACAAGATGGCAAACCCAAGAGCATTTATAAGTTTCGATTTTGATCACAACGTTACA
This sequence comes from Vibrio genomosp. F6, assembly GCF_005146325.1. Lineage (NCBI taxonomy): Bacteria > Pseudomonadati > Pseudomonadota > Gammaproteobacteria > Vibrionales > Vibrionaceae > Vibrio > Vibrio genomosp. F6. The sequence goes on from NZ_SYUT01000025.1 coordinate 8,093, forward strand.
CAGAAGAACTTATTTGTAGGCCAATCGAAAAATTCAAAAACTCCATTCTCAATTGAAGACTGGTCATCCAAGTCTTCATTGCCTCAGGATCAGTGGGAGTCATTGATCAAAACCAAGATTGGTAAGTGCAACATGCTTATTGTGCTAAGCGGTAAAACTATGGCGAGTGCTACAGGTGTTTCTAAAGAGATTGCTATGGCCAAGGAGAAAGACGTACCTGTATTTGGTGTATATGTAGATGGCGCAAATACAACAAGTAATCTACCAAGTGGTTTACCGCGCAATAGAACCATCGCATGGGATTGGGACAAGATTGAGGCGGCTATTGATCAAGTAATGGGTGAAGGGAAGAATAAATAGAGGTTTCGATGAAAAAGGCACTGATTATTGGAATAAATGATTACCCTAATTCACCACTTGGTGGCTGTGTAAATGACGCAAATACTTTGGCAACAGTACTAGAGTCGAATGGAGATGGCTCACCAAACTTTGGCGTTCGTAAAATTACGTGCCCATCCACTAACATTACTAGACCAGTATTGCGTGAAGCTATTGAACAGCTATTTAGTGGAGATTGCGAAATGGCTCTGCTTTATTTTTCGGGTCATGGATTTATAAAAAGTACGGGTGGCTATTTAGTTACCACAGACGCTAAAAAGTATGATGAAGGCGTAGCGATGGATGAAATCCTAACGCTAGCAAACCAGTCAAAAGCAAGAAATAAGGTCATTATCTTTGATTGTTGCCACTCTGGCGCAATGGCATCTCCAAGTCTAGCTGGTAATGGTACAGCTCAACTGGCTGAAGGTATGTCTGTATTAACAGCTAGTCGAGATAGCGAATACGCTCTAGAAGCAAATGGTGCTGGCATTTTTACATCTCTACTAGTCGATGCATTGAAGGGGGGAGCGGCAGATATTCGAGGTAATATAACGCCTGGTTCTCTTTATGCGTATGTTGATGAGGCTCTTGGTGCGTGGGATCAGCGGCCAATCTTTAAGACAAATGTCACTAGTTTTTCCCCACTACGAATTATCCCCCCGAAAGTGCCATTTGAGACATTGCGAAAAATCACGCAGTACTTTCCAACAGCTGACTCAGAACATAAGTTAGATCCATCTTATGAAGACACAGAGACAAATGCAGATCCAGATAATGTTAAGATATTTAAAGATTTACAGAAGTATCAAAGCGTAGGCTTGGTCGTGCCAGTTAATGCAGAGTTTATGTATTATGCTGCGTTAAATTCCACGTCTTGTCGATTGACGGCTCTCGGCTATCAATACTGGCGACTAGTAAATGAGAAACGCTTATAAAGGTGTGTAACAAATGCCTGCTGTCGGACTGGTTTTCCAATGCGCTCTAAACCAGCCGCAAATGCGGGCGTTATATGCATATGGATGACTTGTGGTATGATGCTTTAGGACGTTGAATTTAACGGAATCAAGAATGAGCATTTGGGATATAGATAAATTACAACTTTTCATCATGTTTGTTATTCCTGGCTTTATAAGTATGAAAACTTATGAGCTTCTTTATCCCTCTCATTTGAAGGACTCATCAAAGCAATTAGTCGATGCTATCACATATAGCTGCATAAACTACGCCATTTTTTACTGGTTTATAGTTGCCGTTGAAACTGGGACAGGATCTGAAAGTTTCAAAATCGCACACCCCATTTTATATATTTTCTTTTACGTTTTCGTTCTTCTGGTGTTCCCCGTCATTTTAGCATTCTCATGGAAAGCGTTAAGAGAATCAAAAAAATTCAAGGAAAATATACATCATCCAACCCAGAAACCGTGGGACTACTTTTTTGCACAAGGTCGGTGTTATTGGGTGAAAATAATCCTTAATAATGGCGCTGTTATAGCAGGTTATTATGGCACAAAATCGTTCGCTTCCAGCTCTCCTGCTGAAGAGCAGCTATACCTTGAGCAAACGTGGAAACTTGGAAGCGATGGCTCATTTGAGCGAGCGATAAACAAAACTGCTGGAGTCATTATCTTGACCAGCGAAATCTCTCATATTGAATTTAGGGATGTTTAAAATGACAGAAAGAAAAACTTCAAATAATGGTTATCAACCACAAGTATCACCTTCAGAACGACACAAAGGCTACCAGCCTTCCCAGCCAGCACCTATGCCAAGTGGTGAGCCAGGTGCTGGTTATCAACCAACTGGTGCGGGTGACAGTCCGACAAACCCTACACCGACTCCTCCAGGCGCTGAATAACGCATATAACAAACGATCAAGGGTTCAACATACTTTTCCTAATCTGACAGAAGCATTTTAGTGCGACAGCTCTAAAACGCTAATAAGATGGTACGCC
>NZ_SYUT01000026.1:0-79513 GCF_005146325.1 Vibrio genomosp. F6
TAATTTTATAGCATCCATTTAGCTAAGATATTCAAAGATGAAATGCCTTGATATAGCGGTTTAATCTCATCGAGTAAAAATCAGACAATTCTTCATCATCTTCGTCGTGGCAATCAGTGCAAGTTTCTTTAGGGTCAAACTCCTCATGAGGAAGGTGGCACTCAACGCACTCCATCTCTTCGCTCTCTCTATGTTTTACGTTATGTTGACGCCCTTCCAGAATGCCGAAATCATCATGACACTCCATACAGCTATCATATTCAAACTTTAGATCATCAGAAGGATCTTCATCTTGGTGACACTGCCCAGCACAGGTTTCATCTTTTAAATGAAAATTCGCTAAGTTATTTTCATCTGGATTAGGCAAATCTCCAGCGTATGCCGATACGCAGAACACACTAAATAACAAAGCTATTGAACCTTTAATGATACTCATAACTCTTATCCTCGCTAATTCATTGCGGCCTTTCTTTCACGTACAATATCTTCATGACAAGTTGCACATAGCCCAATACGAAACTTCTTACTGATTCCAATGATAGGATCGGAATCAGCGTGTAAATTATGGCAATTTGAGCACGTAAGCTTGGTAACATGTACATCATGGGTCCATTCACTGCGCCTTAAATTTTGAGGAGTATGGCATGCAATACATTGTTCGTTCTGTACAAGAATGGGCATATCGATATGATCATCAAATGGGATGATATTCAGCACATCTGAATCCTTTGGATGAGCCCCTTTTCTACCATGGCAAGCGGTACAATTGTTATAAAACTCAGGGCTTGTATGCGCGCCAACAGAAGAAATGGCGTCTATGTTTTTAAGCAGACGCTTTTTTTTATGACAACGGATGCAACGCTTGTTCTCTTTGACTAAGATTTGCATTTCAGCATCATTCGTCACTTGGCTAGAAAATGATTTTTCTTCTTGGGTTATTAAAGGCTGAACACTTGACTCAGAAGAATATGATGTCGACACATATAGCGCATTAGCGATGATCAGCCAGAAAAGCATAGAAATATATCGAGTGACTGTTTTGGCCATAATAGTACTCTTTTATTTGAGAATGATTTGAGCCATTTTGATTAGCTCAAATCATTTCAGTTCATTGAAAAAATGCAATATTGCGCTTATTTAAATTCGAGATTTAATACTCCACGATGGAATATGTGATTAATCTGTGAATTGTCGAACACCGCAATACCAAATGGATACTCTTTACTCAAATCATTAAATTGAACATCTTGAGTGGCTGCATTTTCTCCAGTGGTCACCAGTTTACGTTTCATTTCAAGCGTCCAGACGCCATCTTTCCACTCAGCTCCTACGTCTATATCGCCACGAGATCCTGTAAATGGCTTACCCGTTAGCCCCGGAATACGATCCAATTTATCGTAACCAGCAGTGAAAGGTTGTTTCTCGGAATCTAAAATAAGCAACGTATCATCGGTCAAACTCGCCGATATATACGCTGGCTGTCCATCTTTTATGTTATTAACGTAGCCGCCACCTGTTTTACTATCTCCTTTACGTCCCCAACCTTTATTTTGCTTTGGATCCGTATTGCTATCTACATATTGGTCATCCAATTGATTATGAACTGCCGTTCTTACCCCTTTCCAGTGCCACATATCGATAAATTCACCTTCTCGCTTGGTGTATTTACGCGCAGGGTTTTTATCTTTACGTCCGGCGTTCATTCCATCTTTTGCTCTATGGCAAGCGATGTTACACCCCTTATCAGCAAAGCCTTCGGTGTTAATGTCCCAGAAAACCGCAAATTTATCTTCGTAATAAGTATTGTCGTGTCCGGTACTATCTTTATTCTTAAGCTGTTTCCAAGTGCCATCCTCTTGCTTCACCCAAGGAAAACGGTCGATGCTTTTAGTTGGATCGGCATAGGTAAATAGAAAATAAACATACTCATCATCATACAATGACTTCATTTCAACACTGGTTTTTTTAATCCCTTCATAACCATTATTGGGTTTATAAGGCAATTTTTTTAATTTCTGAGTTATCGATTTAGCTTGCTCCCAAACCGGATCTATTTTCCCATCAATAGTAATATTTGAAGTGATTTTACTGCTCTCCAAAGTCTTTCCTTTGGCCTGAGCGGCATTTATAGGCACTATCGCTAATGCGACCATGGTGGATACTGCGATTATTGAAAGCTTCATTGCTATTCTCCTAATGTCCATTGCTATGCTGTTATATTAAGCGTAGGAATGAATAGCCATTTGTCAGTTGATCAAAATCAAGTTGTGAGCGGGGAGAGAGATTCGTTGAATGCATCTGTGACGCTATATCGATAAGCTGATAATTAGGCTTATCCAATAATCTCAATATGATAAATATATTTATCACTTTCCATCTGAAATTCTTGTATTTTAATTGGGCGATACGTGGGACATCGCTCAATATAACCAACACATAATTCGTCTATAGTTATAAAAGTTTTATTTGATAATGAGTGGGTATGTTCGAGCTATTTCAATTTAGTCTCTATATTCTTTATGGCTTTGTTTTCATTGCAATAGGGTTTTCTATTCTATTTCGTGACATGCGTTTTAGTCATTTATCTATTGCCACCGCCCTCCCCTCATTAGCTGTTTTTGGGTTTATTCATGGTCTGCATGAAATCTCAGAGCTATACCTGATTGTTTATCAACAAGATATTCTTATGCACAATACGGTGAAGTTATTTAAGGTAATTAAGCTTTGGGTATCTTTCATTGCTCTGGGTTGCTTTGCAATGCAAATGCTGACGATGACGCAATGGCAGCGTAGAGACGAATTGAAAAAGTTAATTCAAGTCACCATCATCTTATTCATCATCTATTTTTGTTATCAGTTTGCCATCAAAAACATCGATGTCTTCCTTAATGAATGTACGCTATATATCCGCTGGTTATTTGGATCAGGATCTGGATTACTTGCAGGGTTAGCACTGATCAACTACTCCAAGAAATTAAAATTCGAAGAACGACAAGCCTCTCATGCCGTCCAGCATCTTGGTATATCTATCATTCTGTATGGTCTATTCGCTGGTATTTTTTACATCGATGATCTGTTTTATGGTGTCCCTATTCGAGGCGGCTTGGCTTTTGTTATTCTCATCTACCTTCAAAAAACCATGGCGCTATTCGATGCAGAACGACAAACTCAAATAGAAAGAGCACTTCAAAAAGCGCTGCATAACAAAAAACTGAGTGATGTCGGAGAACTCACATCAGGTATTGCCCACGAGATAAAAACACCGCTCAGTAGTGCTTTGATGCGTTGTGATATTTTAGAGAAACAGATCAACACAACAGGCTCAAGCGCAGCAGACTTTAAGCCTCAACTTGAACACATTCGAAAAGGTCTGTTAAAAGCCGCACACATTAGCCAAGAACTACTACAATTTTCACATAAGAGAGCACCAGTAATTGAAGAGATTTCCGTCAGTGTCTTAATCGATGAGGCTTTACAGTTAATGGTACATCGACTCGACGAGTTTGATATTCGTGTACTTGTGCCCAATGACTTGCATGTATTCGCAGATAAAGAGCAGATTGAAGAGGTCGTCGTCAACATACTCAACAACGCCATTGATGCCTCGACAGACAAAAAAGTAGTCTGTATTGAGGCACAACAAAAAGGGCTCAATATTCACCTGTCGATCACAGATTTTGGTAGTGGAATAGACGATAGCATTAAAGATAAAGTAACAATGCCATTCTTTACCACTAAGGCTAAAGGTTCAGGCACAGGGCTAGGTCTCACGCTTTGTCAAAAGATACTGGAACAAAATCATGCAAGATTCTGGTTTCAGAATACGAGTGATGGGCTCTGTGTCGTTATTGAATTACCAATGGAGTACTCATGGGCTTAAAACTGCTCTTAGCTGAAGATGATTTCGATTTACGAGAGTCGATTACCCTTGCTTTAACTATGGATGGCTTTGACGTCACGGCCTGTGAAAGTGCAGAACAAGCCATCGGGTGTACTATGCGCCATCAGTATGACGTCGCGTTGCTTGATTTAGTCATGGAAGGCATGAGTGGCATTGATGCCATTGCTTCCCTCAAGAAGTTAAATCCGAACATTGGGATCGTCATAGGGACCGCGTTTGGGACGATAGATACGGCTGTAGATGCAATGAAAAAAGGAGCGGACGAGTTCTTAACGAAGCCGTTTCAATTACAAACCTTATCCGTCACACTTAAACGAGTTCATGCTGAAAAATCTCTAAAAGCACCAACAGCAGATAAAGATAGCGATCAAGTGTTTAGTGCTTTGGCCAATCCTATTCGCCGCAATGTCATCTATCAATTAACGATTCATCAAAAGCTCAAATTTATGGATCTATGCCGCTTAGTTGGTATTGATGATCATACAAAGTTCAACTTTCATTTACGTCAATTGATTAAAAGTAACCTGGTAAAACAAGAGGAAGGAAAATCATATATATTGACGAAAAAAGGGGTTGATGTTGAATCTCGCCTTCATTTATAGGCGCAATCGGTGCTCTTGAGTAAAATTGCACTGATTAAAACCTTATCAAAATGAAGCAAGTAAAATCGTGAAGCTCAATAATGGATCGAAACCTCGATCAAATCAATATCCGACTAAAACACTATGGTATTATGTGCAAATACCGTACTACATAATACCAATCACAGTAAGTAGATGGTCATAAAAAGCGTAGGAAAAATGCTTGAGAACAAGGCAGAAATTTTCGATAAGTAGTTATTCTACAATCAAAATTTCTAACGCCGTTATCGAGTATTTTAACAAGCTAGGATGACCAGTTATTTACTACGATTGGTATAACTACCTGTATTGAGGCAACACCATGGCACTATCATTTAAGAAAATTTTCAAAGGCAACAAAGAAGAGACTGAACAGGTTAAAGTGACAACAGAAGCAGCGTCATCAGAAAACGCAGCAACTGAAGATAAGACTCAAGAAACATCAGGTGACAAAATCAAACACAATACGCCAAGTGGTTGCTGTGGCTCTTGCTCGTAAGTAACTACGGCTAAATTATTATTAATAATAAGCCTCGATTTTCGAGGCTTATTCATTTCCCAACTGTTATTTCCCAGCAGCTCACACTACTGAAATTCATCACCGTGATTCTCAAGCCTCTTATGGCCGCACTCCTGACACACAATATATCGGTCTACTAATTCTAAAGAGGCCAGCGCTGGACTTGCCACGCCTGAGAAAAAACCTTCAAGAAATGCTTTAAATTGCTCTTTTCTACTTTTTCCGTATTTAGATGGCTTTTGTTTAATTATCTCTTTATGCAGGGTTTCTTTATTGCATTGAACGCAAAATTGTTGATTCATATTCCATTAAGCCTTTGAATTATTCATTATATTTTCATATGCATTAAGTCACATCATCATAAACAAATCAATAATTTATAAATTACTTTTTGGCATAAAAAAAACCGTCTTAGACGACTACCTAGACGGTTTCATATACGCTCAATAACTGGCGATAATCATAATCGCCTAGTAGAGTTACACCTTAAACATACTAATCGCACTGCTTAAACGTGATGCCATTGTATTAAGCTCATCAGCGGTACGAACGTTTTCTTGTACGTCATTCGCGGTATTAGCCGCCAAATCATTCACACTAACAACATTTTCATTAATCTCTGCCGCTACGCTAGACTGCTCTTCAGCTGCGGTGGCGATCTGATTATTCATGTCTTGAATGGTTTTGATTTCACGCTCAATTGTCGAAAGAGCGCTGCTCGCTTCATCTGACTTGCCTAGTGTCTGTTGAGCATTGGTGGCATTTTCTGTCATCAAGCCTACAGAGCGTGACGCCTGCTCTTGTAGCTTCTCAATCATAGATTGAATTTCATTGGTACTTTGTTGCGTTTTCGTCGCCAAAGTACGAACTTCATCGGCTACAACTGCAAAACCACGACCATGTTCACCTGCACGAGCTGCTTCGATTGCAGCATTCAGCGCCAGCAAGTTGGTCTGATCGGCAATGCCACGAATAACATCTAGGATACCACCCACATTCTCAGTTTCAGTATGCACGTTGGTGATAACCTCTTGAACTTGGCCAATGTCGTTCACCAACCGAGTGATCTCTTCGTTCATTTGGCTCACAACTTGTAAGCCTTGAGCAGAACTTTGGCTCGCATCATCAGAAGAGCTAGAAGCTTCCACGGCGTTCTGTGCAACTTCATTGACTGTTGCCGCCATTTCGTTCATCGCGGTTGCGACCTGCTCTAGTTGCATCATCTGAGATTTCGACGAAGTATCAACTTTCGCAGATGAAGCACCTAATTGCGTTGAAACGTTAATCAGATGATTAGATGACTCATTAATATCGGTAATGATGCTTTTAAGATTGTTCGCCATGGCTACCGTAGAGCGGTAAACACCAACGCTACTATTGTCTAGTTGTGGCACATTAGTCAGATCACCATTAGCAATTTTGTTTACTAACGCTTCAATCTCTTTCGGCTCACCACCAATAGGAACGTACATCAATTTCGTAATCAAGAAATATACGCCAGCAACGCCTAAAACGATAAAGAATAGACCTGAAAGTACGTTTACTTTAACCGCAGAATTGGATGTTGCATTAATATCGTCCCATTTCGCCCACGCCCATACCGTCCAGTGGAGAGAATCTATCTTCGAAGAAACAACATAGAAATCCCCTTTATCCGGTACTGAGTATGAGTGCTCACTACTAGATTCATTGGCATACTGCTTATAGCTTGGGCGTAAATCAAACAGGTTTTTTCCTACATAATCTGCATAGCTTGCCGCCATAGTAAAGCCATCTTCACGAGCTACAAATATATTCGGTTCTGATGAAAGTTCGTTTACATAGTCCGTGATATCACTCATTTTCAAGCTCATACCAACAGTCGCAATAACGGTTCCATTTTGTTTAACTGGTACCACAAATGCCATCGTCAAGTGACCGGTGCTGGCCATAAATGGATTAGTTACCGTACGCTCCGCCCCTTGCATACCTTTAACAAACCACTCTCGCTGCTTTTGTTTTGCGTTAAAATTTGGAATGACCCCTCGATTTGATGCATCGTAAGTTGTCCCGTCAGGTAAACCGATAAACATATTTAGAGCTTTCATTCTTTGTGCGCTATCGACTAAAAGACCTAATGCTTTTTCATCAATTTCAACTTGACCTTGCTCAACATCAATTGCAGAAACTAAGCTTTCTAACGCTGTAAAATAGCTTTCAACTCGACCTTCAACTGACTTCGCGATTAAAAAAGATTTATTAGATAAATTGTTACGATAATCACGTGTAGACGAGTTGTTGATTTGCGTATAACCAAGGCTAGACAACACCAAAATAATCAGAGCAATCAATGCCCCGATAGACAACATTAATTTATTTCTTGCGCTCATAAGGATCTCGACTTCCAAATAGTGGATATATTCATTATGTAGAACGGAGGTTTATTCAACACATGAACGAATCGTGAGAATGTTATAATAGTGGTAATTCACCGCTCATTTCGTCCATTATTAAATTAACTGAAGGACAATTAATATATCGGCAATACCACTTTAAACTTAAGGTAGATTCATAGCGTTGCGCGAAGAATCTTTTGAAAATGCGAGATCACGGGCATGGGTCTGTCCAATATCCAACATAGGTCAAACTACCAGAAGCAAAAAGCCTCCTTCAAGTCCGTTGAAGAAGGCTTTGAAAAGATGACAGTAAGCACATTGTCATCTAAGAAGTCACGAACTGTTTACCTACTCATCATCTAATGGGATCAGCTTTGTGCTTCCTCCATGAATTTTTTCACGTCGCCTCTGTATTAATGCGTAAAATCCCGGGATCAAGAATGTTCCAACCAGCAACACACACAGTAAACCGCCGATCAATGAGACGCCTAATGAGTTTTGGCTTACATGCCCTGCCCCTGAAGCAAATAGCAGCGGCGTAATACCTAATATAAACGACCACGATGTCATGTTTACGGCGCGAAAACGTAGCTTACCACCAGAAACCGCAGCCTCATCGAGTGGGATTTCTTTCTCTTCACGTTCCACTTTAGCAAACTCCACAATCAGTATTGCGTTTTTGGCGGCTAACGCAATCAACAGAACTAACCCTATTTGCGCGTAAAGGTTGAGTGGCATTCCTGCGATCGTCAACGCTAAGAATGAACCGAGTGTTGCAACGGGCACCACCAGTATGATCGCGAGAGGAATACTCCAACTTTCATATTGAGCCACCATAAACAGGTAAATGAAGATTAAGGCCAAGGCAAAAGCATAAATCGCCTGATTTCCCGCTTGTACCTCTTGGTATGCCATGCCAGTCCACTCAAACTGATAACCTTGCGGCAGGATATCAGCCGAGACGCGCTCCATTGCAGCAATCGCGTCACCACTGGAATATCCCTCCGCCGCTTGGCCTTGAATAATTGCACTGCGATACATGTTGTAGCGCCACGCGACATCGGGTTCGAAAACCTGTTCATACGAAACAAGAGTACTAAGTGGAATCATATCACCAGACGACGAACGTACATGAAACAGAGCAAGATCTTCTATCCCACTACGGTGCTCACTATCGGCTTGCATCGTTACACGAAAGTTCTTACCGAACATCGTAAAATCATTCACATAAAGTGAACCTAAATTACCCTGCAATGTTTGAAATACTGATGCCAACGGAATGCCAAGTTGCTGAGCTTTCTCGCGATCAATATCAACATAGTAGTGTGGGACATTGGCACGAAAAGTACTGAAGGTATAGGCGATCTCAGGTTGCTTATTCGCTTCCTGAATCACGTCATTCATTAGAATCGCTAAATCCGTTCTGCTACGCCCTAATGAATCTTCCAGTACATATTCAAACCCTGAAGCAGCGCCCATACCAGGAACAGCAGGAGGCCCCATCGCAAACACTATCGCTTGTGGTAATTCGGCAGCTGCACGACCGTTGATCCTAGCAGCGATGGCATTGGCTGACTGCTCACCGTCCATTGCATTACGCTCATCCCACGGCTTTAACTTGATAAATAGAGAGGCTCCATTCGATGCCGCAGCGCCTGTCATAAAGGCATAACCGTTAGCGACCGTAATTCCGTCAATAGCGGGTTCCTGCTCAATCATTTCCATCAATTGCGCACTGGTCTCTTCCGTTCGAGATAAAGATGCGGCATCCGGTAGCTGCACATTAACCAACAAAATCCCTTTATCTTCTTGTGGAACAAATGCCGTTGATGTGGTTTTCGCTAAGTAAGTCACCGCCCCTAACGCAAAAACGAAGAAGGTAGCCAGTAAAAATACTTTCTTGACTAAGAAACTCGCCCCCCGTCCATAGCGTTCCGTCACTTTATCCAAACCACGGTTGAATGCTTTAAACCAACTCGCGGTATTACCACCACCTTGTTTAAGAACTAATGAGCACAAAGCAGGAGACAGCGTTAATGCATTAATCGATGAGATCACAACCGATATACAGATAGTGAGAGCGAACTGGCGATACATAATACCTGTAATACCCGGAAGCATAGCGACAGGTAAGAATACTGCGAGCAAAACTAAGGTAGAGGTGACAATTGGCCCCGTCACCTCCTTCATCGCGATCAACGTCGCTTTTCGTGGTGAGAGGCTTGGATCCTTTGCCATCGTCGTGTCGACATTCTCAATAACCAAGATGGCATCATCTACGACAATACCAATGGCTAAGATAAGCCCGAAAAGGGTCACGGTATTGATAGTAAAACCGGCCAACACCATAATCGCGAATGTGCCAATTAATGAAACCGGAATGGCAACCACAGGGATGAGTGTGGCGCGCGCACTTCCCAAGAACAGGTAAGTAACGGCGATAACCAATAGTATTGCTTCAATAAGCGTTTTCAGTACCCCCTTAATCGACTCTTCCACGAATAACGTCGTGTCATAACTTGTTTCATAGGCCATGCCTTCAGGGAAATTACCACTGAGGCCATCAAGCAGATCCATAACGGCTTGTCCGCTCTCTAAGGCATTGGCATCCGACTGCAACGATAGCGTGACAATAGAGGCATCTTGACCACGGAATTGACCGCTTCCATCATAGAATTTTTTACCAAGCTCAACGCGAGCCACATCCTTTAAGTAGACAGTCTCACCATCACTTTGAGCCCGTAATACCACCTCTTCAAACTCGCTTACCGATTCAAGTCTTCCTTTTGTCACTAGGTTAAATTGCACTTCTTGCGGGTTGTTATAAGGTGCAGCACCAATACGGCCGGTTGCAACCTGTACATTTTGCTCCGCAAGCGCAGCGTAAACATCGGAGGTCGTCAGCTTCAAGTTGGCCATTTTTTCAGGGTCAAGCCACACTCGCATGGCGTATTCACCGCCACCTATCACATTAACTTCACTGATCCCTTTAACACGTGCCAGTTGATCTTTCACATTCAAGTTAATGTAATTGATCAGAAATTTATCGTCATACTCACCATTCGGAGAGTAGAAGTTCAATACCATGAGAAGATCTGGTGAGCGTTTTTTGACAGTAACACCAACCATTCGAACATCTTGAGGTAGCTTAGATTCAATTTGAGAGACACGGTTTTGAACATTGACTTGCGCCATGTCTGGATCGGTCCCTACATCAAACGTGACGTTAAGGGAATAAGAACCATCATTGGCGCTTTTTGAAGACATATACAGCATATCTTCCACACCATTCACCGAAGTCTCGATTGGATCGGCAATAGCTTGCTCTACCACTTCTGCACTTGCACCGGTGTAATAGGCATTCACGCTCACAGATGGAGGGCTAATTTTAGGGTACTCCGCCACTGGAAGTACCGTGAGCGCAATCATCCCAGCAAGCGTGAGTATAATGGAGATAACCAGCGCAAATTTAGGACGCTGAATAAAGAAACGACTTAGCATAGACTTCTCCTTTATTTCACGTCAGTTGTTGCTGATTGTTGTTCCAAACGGACTGGCATCCCATTGCGGACGCGTTGCAACCCTTGAGTGATCACACGCTCACCGTCTGCGATACCGCTACGGAGAATGATCCCCTCTTCGACTTGTTTGCCTAACTCAACATTACGACGTTCCGCTACATTGCCTTCCGTCACGATCATCACGAAGTTGCCTTCTAGATCGGTCTGCACTGATCGGCGAGGAACAACAAAAGCTTTATCGACCTGCTTCTGGCGTAACTCAACACGGACATGTTGCCCTGGGAGCAGTCGCTGGTCAGGATTATCGACAACAGCTCGCATCGCGATCGTACCCGTATTGAGGTTGATACGGTTGGCTAAGTAATCAAGTTTGCCTAAATGCTCAAAAACATCACCTGTCTCTAAAATGACTTGCACTTCGACATTCTGAGATTCACCTGAGCCATCCCCTTGAATTTGATCAATCCCTAGCGCGATGCGTTCGCGTTCACTCATACTAAAACGAGTGTGAATAGGATCTAAACTAACCAAGGTGGTGAGCACGCCGGAAGAGGGAGAAACGAGATCGCCTTTGCTCACATTTGTATCACTGATTCGGCCTGAAAATGGTGCTGCGATTTGAGTATGAGAGAGATTTACTTCAGAGAGATTTAATTGTGCTGTTGCGGATTCAACACTAGCTTCAGCACCAAGTAAATTGGCCGTTAATGCATCGAATTCAGATTGAGAAATACTGCCTTTAGGTAGTAAGTTTTTTCCACGTTCAAAATCCAACTGTGCTTTTTTAAGAAGCGCATTGGCTTGCGCAACCGCAGCTTTTGCAATCGCGACTTGAGCTTCAAACGAGGAAGGTTCGATGGAGTAAAGCAGTTGGCCTTTTTCGACCATTTCACCTTCGACAAAATGGCGCTCTTTAAGATACCCAGATACTTGGGCTGTGATCGCCGTATCTTCAACTGCCTCAACGCGTCCAACGTAGCGTTTGCTTTGTTGGTGAGCAATGACATTTACATCCTGTACAGTCACTAAGGGTAAAGGTGCTTGTTGATTTGATGTGGTAGCTTCACCACAACCAACAAGTACTAAAGAGCTAATAATGGATGTAAGTAATAACTTCTTGCGCATTGATAAACCATAATATTGAATTAACAGAAAGTCGTTAAACCTTATCAATATCAAGTATTTCAATGTCCGAAGATTATCAAATCCTACGGCGCATTTGTTTCAAACTGTGTACTGCAGTATGAATCATTTGCGCCGATTCATCACTTCTATTTATGCTTCATTAATAGGGAACCTAATCGCATAGGCTTCCATAAAATCTTGACGGATATGTTGCTCTAAATGAGACGCTCTTTCTGTCGGACAGAAAATCATGAAATGAATCAATTGCTCACCCGTAGAGGAACTGGTGACATGAATATGAGGCTCAGAACCAGGTAAATCAACGCCTGCATGTTTCTCAATCACAGCATTATACCGACGAGCGACATCGATGAAGTCTTCACAATGTTCTTCAATTTTCGAGATCAATTCAGGAAACATTGGATACACATTCACAAAATCTCGCACCGTAATATTGAAGTTATGATAAACATAACGCTTCATGAAATTGAGATTCTTTACCGGGTAAGTAAAAAACATACTATTAGGCAATGTCGCCGTTTTTCCGGTGTAATGATATTGGCCGTGGTGAAGATCAATTTCCTGAATAACGGTTGCCATCATATTATGTTCGATAACTTCACCACAAAGCTTACCGACTTCGATCCAATCTCCAATCCGAAAAGAGCGAGAACTCGCGCGTTGAATTGAACCCGTAAAACACAAAATGATCTCTTTTGAGGCAACCACGATAGCCACCGCAATGGCAGTCACAGATAGTGCAAACTCATTAATTTCAAATCGCCATAATGCAAAGAGAGCAAAAATAGTTAAGGCAAATGACCAATTCTTAGTTCGTGACATCCAGTTGCGTTGATCTTCCGAAAGAAATGCAACATCCCCACGAATACGTGACAGTGTTATTCGTCTGATGAGAGCAATAATGGCTATGATTAACAAACTGGTGAGAGTTTTGTAAGTAAGAAGAAAATCAATTACCAACGACACTTTGTCCATGTTCTACACCTTTGACGCTTTTCATTATTTGGGAATATCACGACTAGCTTCCCATAATCGACGATTATCAGCCACTTTATTTTGATTATTTACTGAAATTTATAAACTAATTCAAAAGTTTGCAGATACAAAAAAGGCAACTTAAAAAGCTGCCTTTACGATTTGATGCTTAGCGAGAGTTAGTTACTTGTAGTTTAGTGCCGTTTTCTCAACTAATTTAACGATAACTTTCACAGAAAGCTCCATACCTTGAACGGTAATGAACTCATGAATACCGTGGAAGTTGTAACCGCCAGTGAAAATATTCGGACATGGTAAACCCATAAATGATAAACGCGCACCATCAGTACCACCACGAATTGGTTTAATCATTGGTTCAACGTCACATTCAATCATAGCTTGCTTTGCCAATTCAATGACATGTGGGTGTGGTTCTACCATTTCACGCATATTGAAGTAGCAATCTTTCATTTGAACTTCAATACGATCATGACCAAGCGTTTCGTTCAGTTCAGCGGCTTTTTGCAGCATGAACGCTTTGCGGTTCTCTAAACCATCACGGTCAAAGTCACGAATAATGTAGTTGAGTTCTGTACGTGCAACGTTCATCGAACCTGAACCAAGGTGATAGAAACCCTCGTAGCCTTCTGTTGTTTCAGGCGTTTCATCTGCAGGCATCATCGCTTGGAATTTAGCCGCAATATTCATCGCATTAACAAGTTTACCTTTTGCAGTACCAGGGTGAACACTTACGCCGTGGCAAACAACCGTTGCATTGGTCGCATTGAAGTTTTCAAATTCCAACTCACCAACGGGGCCACCATCAATCGTGTACGCCCACTGAGCACCAAACTTCTCAACGTTAAACAGATCAGCACCACGGCCAATCTCTTCATCTGGAGTGAAACCAATGCAAATCTCACCGTGTGGGATCTCTGGGTTCGCAACAAGTGTTGCCATCGCGGTTAGGATTTCTGCAATCCCAGCTTTGTTATCTCCACCAAGTAGAGTTGTACCATCAGTAGTAATAATGCTGTGGCCATGAAGCTTATGGAGATCTGGGTATTGAATTGGTGAAAGAACTTCATCACCTTTACCTAGAGCAATATCACCGCCACGGTAATCATCGATAATTTGTGGTTTAACATTGGCACCAGAAGCGTCAGGCGCGGTATCCATATGCGCAACAAAACCAATCGCAGGTACTTCATAATCAACGTTTGACGGTAATTTGGCCATCAAGTAACCATGTTCATCTAGGCTAACATCACTCAGGCCCATCTCGATCATTTCAGCTTTCAACTGTTCAGCCAGTACCAACTGACCCGGAGAACTTGGGCAAGTTGCATCAGACGGGTTAGATTGAGTATCAAAAGTTACATAACGGATAAAGCGATCAACAAGATTATTCATATTAAATTCTCAAAGCTTAAAAGCGGAAACGACTGCCATCAGGGCAGAAAGATAACCACTAGCAAAAGAGTTAACTAAGCCAGTGCAGTTAGATGCGCTAAATAGTACGCTGAATTGGATAAGATAAATTGCGGTGAATCAGTTTTTTTTAAGAAAGAACTGTTTTCTAAAGATAATGAGATATACAACAGGATCGAATAAAAAACGCTCATGCGAACCAATGGTTACAGGGCATGAGCGAGTTATATAGTAGATTAGTTCAATATAATAATTACAGTAAAATGAACATACCTGCTAGGCAAGCACTCATTAGGTTAGCTAATGTACCTGCAACTACCGCTTTTAAACCTAAGTTTGCCACTTCTGAACGGCGCTCAGGTGCAATCACACCGATTGAACCAAGTTGAATCGCAATAGAACCGATGTTAGCAAAGCCACATAACGCGAAAGTAATGATCACTTGGCTGTGTTCTGAAAGTAGTGCTTTGTTTTCAACAAAATCAATGAATGCCACAAACTCGTTCATTACCACTTTCTGACCAATATAAGAGCCCGCCGCTAATACTTCATGGCTTGGGATACCAATCAACCATGCCAATGGCGAGAAAATGTAGCCAAAAATTGCTTGTAGCGTGATGCCCGTGAAGCCAAATAGCTCACCTAAACTTTCTAGCCCAGTATTGACCATCGCGATAACACTCACAAAAGCAATCAGCATAGTGCCCACCGCTACCGCGACTTTCATGCCACTCATTGCACCGCTTGCTAATGCATCAATCACATTGCTTTGGTCCGCTTTATCCATCTCAATATCAGATTGGTTACAAGGAGTATCACGCTCAGGAACAATGATTTTCGCCATCATTAAGCTACCTGGAGCCGCCATAAAGCTTGCGGCAATGAGGTACTTAAGCTCAACGCCTAGCCCTGCATAACCCCCTAAAACACTACCCGCAACGGAAGCCATACCACCAGCCATCACGGCAAATAGCTCTGAACGCGTCATTTTTGATAAAAATGGACGGATAAGCAGTGGAGATTCACCTTGAGACAGAAAGATATTACCAGTAGCGACTAATGACTCAGCTTTACTCGTACCAAGAAATTTCTGAATCGCGCCACCAATCACTTCAATCACTTTTTGCATGATTCCAAGGTAGTAGAGCGCAGAAATAAGAGCACTAAAAAAGATGATGATTGGTAGAACACGAATCGCAAAAATGAACCCGCTGTTCGCCAGATCCCCAAATAGGAATGCAATACCAACATCAGCAAATCCAAGCAGGCTAGATACACCACTACTTAAACTGGTAAGCGCCGCTTGTCCCCAAGGAAAATAAAGAACAAGTGCAGCAAAACTTACTTGAAGTAATAACGCACGCGAAACCGTTTTCCAGTTAATCGCCTGGCGGCTTTCAGATAGTAGATACGCGCAAGCCATTAGTCCGACGATGCCGACTAAGCTAAATAAAATGTTCATTATATTGTCCTATTAAAGAGTGGAAATAAAAGCGGCACCAAAAGAATTGGCAAAAAAGGTATAGGACTGTGATTCGCCCGAGCAATTTGCAGCGAATGAATGGAGGAACAAGTTGTTCATATTGTAGATCACCTTATACAAGCATTAAAAATAGCTGGTCCGGTCCTTGAGGTCGTTCACTGTTCCATGTGACGGCTTGTATTGGCTAAGCATCGGCTTAAAACCGGGAGAGGATTATAACGAACAAAACGAGATATTCATCACATTTTCACACGCAAACGTTCAACCGTTTATTTTGCGTACAAAGCGACGAAAGATTGATTCAAAGGCAAAGAGATTCAGCAAGCTATCAAAACCAAGAAAGCAACAACTCACCCATAAAACCAACAAGAGGTTTATTTTTAATCAGCGCCTCATCCCTAAAAAATGACAAGCTCATCCCTTAAAAATTTTTAATAGGAGGATGATCACACTTTAGATATACGCCACTATCTAAGCATGCATAAACACTAGGATCTAAAAATGGTTATCAACAAATACTATGTTTTTATTGCTCAAGAACTAAATGAGTCAGAGAAACAGGAACAACAATCCCTAACGGAGCAAGAATTGCACCGCCAAGAATTATTGAAAAATGCACAACAACAAGGTGGGCTATAAGCTTATTCTAGTCGCAGTCAACGATCTCAATTGTTGGAGCAGGATCTTCTGCATCCAAATCGATAGATCGCCTATAACTTATATAACAGCGACTACTATCTGTACTACTCGCTGTTATTTTTACTTCATTTTCCGCCCCCACAACTCCGACACCATAGAGGAGCCAGTCTTCCTCTCCAGGAATTGCACTTAAGCCAGTCACTAAATTAGACAAGGTTGCAAAATTAGCTTTGGGGTACCCATAATCAAATTCACAAAAGGTCGTTAAATCACCAGGGTCTGAACCGCAGTCAGGCAGCATTGCAATAATATCAGCCTTATACTTACCCCCTTCTTTGTACCCGTTGACACTGGCTTCATTTTCCAAACCAGCAATGGCAAACTTTCCATATGTAATTCCAAGAGCACCTTCAAGCGAACCTTTCATACCTTCCAAAGCGGCTTGCTTGGCATCACTCTGTAGATTCAAAAATTTTGGAGCGGCAGTCACCGCTAAAATACCCAAAATAACGATAACCACAACTAGCTCGATTAAAGTAAAACCTTTGTTTTTCAATATTTTCACCTAAATTCATTCACGTAATCGTGACTATTTATAGTGCTCAAACGACTTATAACGCTTAAACTATTCTGCACACTCAACACAATAGTTGTCATTGTACTTTATTTTACTGTTCAAAATCCACACTCATTCTGTATCATTGTTCTCCAACATTCGGCAATATCGCTCACCTAGCGCAGTCAGATCGTTAAAATCAGATACACGTACAGCAAACTTTTAATCGCAATTACCCTCATGTTTAGTAAAGTAGAGTTTAATTTCACTGTAGGCTAGAAATTTAGGTGCTCATGGATTTCATGGTAAGAACCGCGACACAAGATGATTATGAATTTACATTTTCTCTCAAAAAATTGGCTGAGGTAGATGCTATTACTGCGATTTTTGGCTGGGATGAAGAGTTACAACGCGAATTACACCTTATCGAGTGGCACCAAGGGTTTCCGGAACTTATTTACGTTGACGGGGAACCGGTTGGCAGCTACATGTTGGTCGAAAACAATGAGGTTTGGCATTTTTCACGTTTTTTCCTACTACCCAATTTTCATGGGAAAGGGATAGGAAGCAAAATTTTACAACAAGTGAGCGACACTCTCGATTCGTATCAACAACCTTGCAAACTCTGTTACTTACAGGGAAGCCGAGTACAGACACTCTACCCTCGCTTTGGCTTTGTTAAATGCAGTGAAGATGATCAGTTTGTCTATATGATCCGTTATCCAACGAAATAACCCTACGAAAGAGTCAGTAAAACGAATGATGATGCTACATAAGTAATGACACTACATAAGCAATGGCATTAATAAGCGAAGTCGGTTCAAACAATATATTTAAATAGTTTATCAGGACTCGATATCGAAAAACAAAATGGGCCTCATGCAGTTAAAGCGTGAGGCCCATTTTTTATTGAAACGAACTTAATATCCTAAGCCCAATTCAACTACAGCATTTTTCTATAAATCAGTTATTTAAGCAAGCGAGCTCTAAATTGGCGGCCTTTCATTTTTCCGGCTTCAATTTTTTTCAGCGCCTGTTTCGCCACAGAACGATCAACAGCAACGTATGCACGAATAGCAAGTAGGTTGATTTTACCTACCATTTTGCCATCAATACCACCTTGACTAGTTAGCGCGCCCAGAATATCCCCTGCGCGTACTTTCTGCTTCTTCCCGCCATCAATTTGAATGGTGACCATCTTAGCTTGGTAAGGCTGTGCCGCTGGTTTTGCAGGTAATGTCACTGGCTCAATTGGCATGTCCATGTATTCATCAATCTGCATGACACGATGCATCTCTTTTTCGCTAAAGAAGCTGCATGCGATACCTTTACTTCCTGCGCGGCCTGTACGACCAATACGGTGAACATGGACTTCAGGATCACGAGATAATTCAAAGTTGAATACAGCATCAAGGTTATCAACATCAAGACCACGAGCAGCAACATCTGTAGCAACAAGAATGGAAACACTCTTGTTAGCAAACTGTACCAATGCTTGATCTCGTTCGCGTTGCTCTAAATCCCCATGCAATTCAATAACACTGAATCCACGATGATGCAGCTCATCCGCTACGTTTTGTACTTCTTTTTTGGTATTACAGAATACCACTGAAGATTCTGGTTGATGGTGCAATAAAAGTAATTCAAGCGCATTGTCACGAGCTTCACTGCCTTCCATTTTATAGAAGAACTGCTGAATACTTGAATGATCGTGAGTCGATTCTACTTTCACCATCTCAGCTTGCTTCGTAATACGATCAGCAACTTTTTTGATTTCTGCAGGGAATGTTGCACTGAAAAGTAACGTTTGACGATCTTTTGGTGCTTCACTGATAATTGCATCCAGTGAATCTTGGAAACCCATATCCATCATACGATCCGCTTCATCGAGAACCAGTGTATTTAGTTCTGACAAATCGATACGTCCACGATCCATATGGTCAAGAATACGACCAGGTGTACCCACTAAAATATGAGCGCCGTGTTCCAATGAACCAATTTGTGGTCCCATTGGCATACCGCCACATAAAGTCAGTACTTTAATATTATGAATAGTACGAGCAATAGTTCGGATCTCTTTTGCTACTTGATCCGCCAACTCACGGGTTGGGCAAAGTACTAACGTTTGAACTCGAAAGCGTTTCACATTCAGGTTAGACAGTAATCCCAGAGCGAATGCTGCTGTTTTTCCTGAACCTGTTTTACCTTGACCGATTACATCCTTGCCAGCCAAAATCGTTGGTAAACTCAACGCTTGGATCGGTGTCATTTGTGTATAACCAAGAGAATCAAGGTTTGTTAATAGCTCTGGTTGAAGACCCAAAGTGGAAAAAGATGTATTGCTCAAAGTAAGCGACCTTTCGTTAAACGTAATTTAGCTGTGTATTATCGTTATTTGACGCTGCGATACTAGTGTTATTTAGAATAATCTCGATGAGATAAAAAACCGACGCTCATGCATCGGTCTATTTGGATTAAAGCCGGAAATATCTAAGGCACACCGTGGCCTTTTGAAGCGACCCAAATTCGATACCACTGTTCACGCGTCATCTCTAATTTAAGTGCTTCAACCGCTGCTTTTACACGCTCGATTTTACCTGAACCAATGATAGGTAATGGTTTTGAAGGTAGGCGACGAACCCAAGCATAGATCACTTGATCAATACTCGCAGCACCAAGCTCTACTCGAATCGCATCCAACTCATCTCGTACACGTTTCGCCTGCTCAGTTTCGCCACTGAATAATTCACCACCCGCTAAACATGACCAAGCCATCGGGCGAACTCGGTTCATTTGCAATTGATCCAACGTTCCATCATCAACCACATCAAAATTAAGGGGATTGATTTCAACTTGATTGGTGACAAGCGATTTTCCTAAGCGTGATTGCAATAACTCAAATTGACGAGGGCTAAAATTCGACACACCGAAATGCTTAACCTTACCGACTTTATATAACTCAGCGAAAACATCCGCGACTTCATCAGCATCCATTAAGGCATCTGGGCGATGTATCAACAGTGCGTCAATATCATCCACTCCTAAACGCTCAAGTGAATTATTTACCGACTGATGAATATGAGCGGCGCTAGTATCGTAATGATTGATTTTACGATCTGGACTCTTCGCCCCACATAAGTTGATATCACATTTAGTGACGATTTGGATTTGTTCTCTAAGAGCTGGCTCTAAAGCCAAGGCTTCACCAAATAATTTTTCGCACTCGTAGTTACCATAAATATCGGCGTGATCAACCGTCGTGATGCCAAGATCAATGTGCTGTTTCAAAAAATTAAGACGTTGCTTTGATGTCATTTGCCAGTCAGCCGTTCGCCAATAGCCTTGAATCATCTCTGACAATTCTGGTCCTTGTGGCGCAATGGATACTTTAACAACCATCGGTTCTCTCCTATATAATGTCTGTTGCTACCGTAAACTTGTTTCGGGCAATCTTCAATCAATTAACACATATAGAGTTGCTGGCTCGCAATCAACGTCCATTATATGGTGCACCACCCCAAAATTAACTAACCCTAAACGAATTCACTAAAATCTATAAAGCGATCCTTCCCGCTATCTATTATATACTTCTCTGCATGAACCCATTTTTTGAACCACATTTGATGACTTTGGAGAACAAATGTCAGTGACCAGCCAGCTATCCCTATTTCGAGACGTTGTACAACAAGGTTCATTTTCCAAAGCGGCAGCTCTACACGACATGGACAACTCTTCACTTTCAAAGCAAATAAAGAAATTAGAGGTGGCGCTAGGCGTTCAACTCATTAACCGTTCCACACGATCATTTTCATTGACCTCTGCGGGTGAAGACATTCTTCAACAAACCCATATTCTGCTTGATACGCTTGACCAAATTCATAACATTGCAGACTCTTATCATGCAGAGCCTAAAGGTATCTTACGCATCACTTCTGGGATTTTCTTTGGACAACAGTATCTTCAACCTGTGATATCAACGTTCATGAAGCGCTACCCTGATGTGAAAATCCTCTTATCACTTGATGACAAAAAATCAGACATCATCGCGGATCATTTTGATCTAGCTTTTCGAATTGGGAAGCTTACAGAGTCCAATTTAATCGCAAAAAAAATAGCGAATACCAACTTCGCTCTCGTTGCGTCTGAACAGTTTATTGAACAATACGGGATGCCTACGACACCTGAAGAGTTGATTAAATTGCCTGCTGTTATCTATAGCAATGGTGATGTGAACTTAGATCATCTTCGAATGAGTGAAGAGCCACATGGTGAGGTGATGAAAAGCTACAAAATGCAGGGTAATTATAAAGTCAGCGATGTGAGAACCATGATAAGTGCAGTAAAAGATGGACTTGGTTACAGCCAAATTGATCTGTTTAACCTCGAGTGCCCAATCAAACATTCGCAACTAAAACCCTTGCTAACCAACTATACGATTTCCAACATGGATACAGGGATCTACGCCATCTACCCTCATCGAAAACAGACATTATTGGTTAAAGCTGTTATCGATGCCGTTCTTGATTACATTGGAACACCACCCTTTTGGGAAGAGCATATCCCAAACTATAAAAACCTCTATAAATAGCCTAAACCGTTCGCTAGCAGATACAAAAAAGGCTAGGAATTAAACCTAGCCTCTCAATCTCGATTCTATATCACTTACAATACAGTGATCACATCTTCTGTTGCCAGACGCGCTTTTGGTAAGCCGTGGTTATAATCTTCACCATCTTTATGGTAACCAATCGCTAATGCAAACTCACAAGCATAACCTTTAAGTTCTTCTTTAAAGATATCACCAATCATTTCAGGATCAACGCCTTCCATCGGAGTAGAATCAATGCCCAAACGAGCTAAAACATGCAGCGTATTTCCTAGCGCGATATAAGTCTGTTTTTGAGTCCAGTAGCCATTGAAGCCAGTGT
The DNA here is from genome assembly GCF_005146325.1 of Vibrio genomosp. F6. Classification (NCBI taxonomy): domain Bacteria; kingdom Pseudomonadati; phylum Pseudomonadota; class Gammaproteobacteria; order Vibrionales; family Vibrionaceae; genus Vibrio; species Vibrio genomosp. F6. Next base: position 22,096 of record NZ_SYUT01000026.1, read on the forward strand.
CGTCAGTGTTTGACTCTGCAAATGCAAACGCGCCATTCAGCATGGTATCGAACATGTCAGCAGGTAAGTGTCCTGATGTCACTTCAGCATCCACCACTTTCTTGTAATCATCTTTCGTAAAGTACGGGTTATGAGCAAATAGAATGACATGCGAAGCTTCTTTTGCGTGTGGCTGATTAAATTGATGCTTGTTTGCAAAAGTATCGTGAAAGCGCTGTTTGGCTTCATCACTCTCAAGCACAATAAACTTCCAAGGCTGTGAGTTAATTGAAGATGCAGATAAGCGAATCGCTTCTTTCAGTACGTCCATGTCTTCCGCTGAAATACGCTTAGTCGAGTCATATTTCTTTGCAGTGTAACGATTATTTAGATCTTTGATGATTTGATGCGACATGTGACTCTCCGACTCTATTTGTTCACAAAATGGTACCCATACGGTATCAAGAAAAGTGCATCACACAATAAAACTCAATGAATTAATCTACCTAATTTCATAACGTTACTTACGGTGTAATGCCAACGAGGGAGATAGTAATGGGAACTCACACTAAATAAAAGGTTATTAGCACCCAATCATTATGGACAAATTAATCCACAATAAAAGCAGCCGACAATCAACCACCTTCATCTTAAGATCAAAAGCTCTAATTTCCGTCAAACTCACGAAGCTCTATGCGAATGCGGCTGCTATCACTAGCCATAATGACAGTTTTGGATTGAGAAAGAGACTCAGATTTATGTCGCCACACCAATATTCGTGGTACTGAAAGAGGCTGGCTATTTAAAAAAGTAATTAGCTTTTTATCAACAGCATCAGGGGATGATTGCAACAGTTTTTTTTCTACATCAAAAAATGAATTTCCAATTTTGATACTGATTAACCCATAGCCATCTTTACGTAAATTAAGCTGAAGATCTGAATATACTAAAGGGCTAAACGCGCTGTTTAACACCAGTTTATCGAAGCGGTTTTCAACGAAAAAAATCTCAGCAGTCACTTCCGTCTTGTAATACCTGACCACATCACTGCAAAATTTTTCATTCTCCTTCTCTAAACCACAATCAAACAGCGTGTTGTCATATTTGATAGACTCTAACGCCAATGAACCATCAGCAGAACTAAGAGCTTCACCTAACCACGATGGATCCGCCGCGTAAGATGGCAGAACACAAAAGCAAGAAACACCGAATATTAGAGTGGATAAACGCATAGGAAATAACGCCGATTGAGAAGTCATTTTAGGGTATCTACTCTGATGCGGAAAAACAATCTCGTTTGTACCGCCCGTATACTCTCAATTGTATTTTCTCGATGTGTTTATTGATAAATATTCAGCAAACTATAATTCATAAACCTATAATCCATCAACTTATCGCATAGCAGCCGAATTCATTCTCTATCCTCTACGCCTTTTACGATAAAACTGTGATCACCTTCAGATCTCAAGGCGTAGTTTATGGGAATGATGTCGATTGATTTTTCTTCTTTTATCATAAGGATAGATCACTAACTTCAATGGATTGCCGATGAAACAGCCACTGTTTAACCTCAATACCTTCACCGCGACGATGTTTTCGACCAAAGCCATCGCCACTGCTTATACTCTAGGGCTCACTTTAGTGGCTGCAAACGCATTTGCGGCACCAACAATTACCATTTCCACCACAACGAATAGCCGTGACTTCCCACTTGATCCACAGAATGCGTTGGTTGTCCCTCTTACCAAAGATTCATATACGCTTAATATCAGCGGTGTGGAGGGTAACTGTTCTGCACCTGAAACCCAAAAAGTGAAATTTAACCGACCACTTCAATTGCAGTGTGGTGCGCCAACTGAGTTACCATTAAAAATTCGTTTCACTGGCGATTACTCGTTCGCATATGATGAGCAGCAACATTCACTGACATTTAAGCGCGAACCTAAAAAGTCGACTAAGAAAGAGTTCAAGCGCCCTATCCCAAATGTCACTTGTGATGCTTTCAGTGACAGCTTAGATAGCGATGGGTTGGTTACCGTTAACCTTGGTGATAGCTATCCAGAAGGCACCGTTCTTACTGAAGCTTTTAGCCAACAAACAGTGGTCGTAAAAGATCAAGCCGTACAATTTAAGCCTGCAGCAAACAGTGGCAATCTGGCTTTATTCGAACCAGCAGAGAAGCAGAAAAAACCGCAAAATTTGGACTACCGAAATGCCAATATCTATTTTGTAATGGTGGATCGTTTCAACAATGCCGATAGCAGTAACGATCAAAGTTACGGACGAAGAAAAGATGGCAAAGACGAAGTCGGCACATTCCATGGAGGCGATTTAAAAGGCGTTATCGAAAAGCTTGATTACATTCAAAGCCTTGGTACAGACGCGATTTGGTTATCTCCAATTGTAGAGCAAGTGCATGGGTTTGTTGGTGGTGGCGACAGTGGATCTTTCCCATTCTATGCGTACCACGGATATTGGACTCGTGATTTCACCAAGATTGATGAGAATTTCGGTAACGACAACGATTTACAAACTCTAGTTCAAGAGGCGCATAAACGTGGCATTAAGGTGCTGCTAGATGCCGTTATCAATCACTCAGGCTACTCCACTTTAGCTGACTTACAGTTTGATGGCGTTAATGTTCAAACTCAACCAAACTCACTACCGACCAAATGGGCAGATTGGACACCTAAAAGCGGTGAAAACTGGCACGATTACCATAAGAACATCGATTATAAGAGCCCTAATTGGAGCCAATGGTGGGGTGGCGACTGGGTTCGTTCAGGGCTGCCTGGTTATACCGCTCCAGGTTCAAGTGACATCACTATGTCTCTCGCAGGGCTTCCTGACTTTATCACTGAATCCGATAAAGCAGTAACACCTCCACAATGGTTGCTGAATAACCCAGGCACGCGTGTAGAGAAACGAGATAACTACTCTGTTGCTGATTACTTAATTGAGTGGCAAACCGATTGGGTTAAGCGCTTTGGTATCGATGGCTATCGTGTTGACACCGTAAAACACGTAGAAGGCGACGTGTGGAAACGCTTGAAAAAAGAGGCAAGCTCAAGCTTAGAAACGTGGCGTAAAGCGAACGACAAATCAGGACAACCTTTCTGGATGATGGGCGAAGTTTGGGGGCATACTGCTTACCGTAGCCCATATTTTGATGATGGGTTCGACGCACTGATCAACTTCGATATGCAGAAAAAGTTAGACAAAGGCGCGGCCTGCTTTAGTCAAATGCAATCAACCTATCAAGATTACGCAAACACGATCCAAGAAGAGGCAGACTTTAACCCTGTAAGCTACATGTCTTCACACGATACCGAGCTATTTTTCAGCCGTTTCAAATCTTATGACATGCAACGCAACGCGGCGAATGCCCTACTTCTGAGCCCAGGAGCAATACAGGTTTATTACGGCGATGAAGTGGGTCGAAATACTGGTCCTTATGCAGATGACTTCCACCAAGGTACACGTTCTGACATGGTTTGGAAAAGAGACAATAACCAAGATACGCTATTGAAACACTGGCAAACCCTTGGCCAATTCCGTCAAGCTCACCCTGCAATTGGCGCTGGCGTCCATCAAGAGATCAAACAGAACAATGGTTATGCCTTCTCGCGCACCTTAGGTGAAGACAAAGTCATTGTGGCGTATTTTGGGCGAGATAAATCTTAACCAAAAGCCTAGTGAAAACGATGATTTTCAATCATATATGTTTCAATCGGACGCTCGTTATCTTCTTATAAATAGAGCTTAACCGTCCGTAAGAACCCTTTGAAATGCAGCGCATAATACGCTGCATTTTTTTATTTCAATTTCCTTGAATTCTAATTTTTCAATTTTAATTACTGGCATATGCCAATAACTAGGCGTATTGTTACCTCAACAAATACTTTAAATCCATCTCTTCTCGAGAACGGATCATTCAGGAGGTTTCTATGATCTACGCCGTACCTTGCAACAACGCGACTATCGCTGGGCACTATTCGAAAGCAAACCAATTCTTAATTGTTGATGACAATAAGACACAGTCATTTTTCATTGATAACCCCGCTGTTTCTGTTGGCGGTTGCCAAGGAAAAAAACAGCTTGTTGAACAGTTGATCAAGCACCACGTCGATACGGTTGTCATCCGAAATATAGGCGAGCGTTTGCTAACAAAGTTATTCAACCACAATATTTCAGTATATAAAGCGAGCCGAAATTCTGAGCTTATGTCCGTCCATCCATCACAACTTGAAATCGTGACAGATTTGAGTGCAGCACGTCCATCGATAAATCATAAAAAAAAGGGATGTCATTCAGAAAAAACAAGAGATGCGAACGGTCACTCTAAGAAGCTATCTCCTCAAACCGTTAAGTCTTTGCGTCAAGTTCTGGGGCTTCATTCGCAGGAAAGTGAACAATGATGGTCTATGTCGCGACATTTCTGGTTTTTCTGATCACCATTATTCTCATGGCTATTGGTGTGATCTTCCATCGGAGGAGTATTCAAGGAAGTTGTGGCGGATTAAATCAGGTCGATATTGAACGGGTATGTAATTGTGAAACGACTTGTGAGGAGCACTCTCGCGTTCTATACAAAATACAAGAACCTAGCACAACAAAAATGCCGAGTGAATCGTAACTAGTATTGCGCTTAATACTGCTACAGCTCTTGTTCTTGTTCTTGTTCTTGTTCTTGTTCTTGTTCTTGCAACATTAGCGCCTTACCTTCAACGATACTCAGGGCTATTTTTCCACGGGCTCTCTTAATGATATTACCGAAAGTTTGACGAGAGACGCCCATTTGATCGGCTGATTCTTGCTGGTTCGCCCCAACAACATCGGCTAAACGAATAGCTTCAAACTCTTCAGCCAACAACACGATCTGTTGAAGATCTTTCATTGGCACCCCGTTGGGCTTGAAACAACTGTGAGCAGGCGTGCTGCATATGCGTCGAGATATTTTAGGTCTAGCCATGGAAACTCCTACAATTCAGGCTAGCTAACATAAATGACTCAAGCTCATCTGCCAAGCCTAATCATTAAAAAGGAAAATATTATGTTAATACAACGACCTGAAAACCACCAATCGTGCGTGATTTGTGGTGAGAAAAAATCGGACCGTGAACTGGGACTCACCTTTATTGTGGAAGACGAAGGAGTTGTCAGCACAACATTTACCCCCACTCGTGTCGTTCAAGGTTACCAAGGAGTCATGCATGGCGGCATGATCTGTTCACTTTTAGACTCAGCAATGACCAACTGTCTATTTTCGTTAGGCGTTCATGCCATGACAGCCGATCTTAATGTGCGCTTCATTCACCCTGTTCCACTCGATCAACCGATTACCATTCTGGGTGAGTTTATCCAACAAAGGAGAGGGATATATCAACTATCAAGCAGTTTGACACATCTAGGCGTAAAACTTGCCACGGCAACCGCTAAGTTTGTGGTGCCAAAACCTTAATCACAGAACCTAAAAAGTCAGCTTTGCGCAACAACCTCTGGTTACATTATTAGATAATTCAAAAGTCCAGCCATAGCTATCACATAAGCGTTTTACAATAAGAAGACCTAAGCCATGTTCCGTTTCTAGCTTATCTGTTAAACCGCTACCCGAATCAATAACTTGGATACAGTGAGAATCAATCAAAAGAGAGATTTCACCTTGCTGAGTAAAACGGATGGCATTGTTGAGCAGGTTTTTTAATATCATATTGAGAACAACGGGAGGCATATTCAATTGGCAATTTGATTCAATTTCGCTGCGGAATACAACACCAGCCTCCATCTTATTACTGTATTTTCCAAGCTGAAGGTCAGACTCTTGTACAAGGTGGAGATCAGTCGCATTACGCACATTTTCCTGTTTCACTATGCTCAAGAGCACTTCAACCGTCGCCTGCATATTATTCGCCGCGACAAGAATTCTCTCGCGTTGCTTAGCTTGAAAATCGGGATCATCTTTCATTGCTTGAAGGTTTGCCGCCCCTAGCACCACGGCAATGGGTGTTTTCAACTCATGGCTCGCATATTTGGCAAACATCATCTCTTGCTTAGCAAGTCGTTCCTTCATCTGCTTATAATCATTCAGGTGTGAGGTTAACTGTTGAATTTCATCGATTGAATGCCTTGTAACCTTAAAGTCATCCTGACTATTGTTTGATAATTGTTCACTTAACTCCGACACAGGTGACATTAAACCATCGAAAACTCGACGTAATGCAAAACGTAAGAACAGGATCAAAAAACACATTAAGCCGAAAGAGCTCAGCATCAACACTTCCCACCCGTCATCACCAAAATCAATTGCACGATTACCTACAACCAAATAGAGCGGAACCGTATTGCCTTGGTTATCTAAAAATGATGAATAAAAAACTAAAAAACCGTCATCATCATACATTCGGAGTTGCGTTACACTATTGTTTGCAAGTGGGAGCAATTCTGTGATTTCAGAATCCAAATCAACGTCACTATAATAAGCTTGTATATAGGGTCCTAAACTAGCGGTATCACCTTTTACTAGCGAGTAATGATCTTTTGCTATTTGCTCAAAAGAACGAAGATATAGTTCTAACTGTGTATTTTCATTGAAAATCAGATAGAGAGAAAAAGAAAAAAAGACAAAAAATGATGTTGATAGCGCTAAGACTGAGAAAATAAAAATCAGTCGTTTTTTTACATCTTCAATCGAATTGCCTAATGATTGGTTAAACAATATTTCTCGTAATTTTCTCATCTACGCTTCTAACCTAAAGCCAAATTTTGGCACAGTAATTAGCATAGGTTTTTCAAATGGCTTATCCAACACATTTCTTAATAGATAAATATGGCTTCGTAGTACATCCTTGTCTGGTACATCATCTCCCCATATTTCATGTATAAGCACATCGCGAGAAACCACATCCGGAGCTGCTTTCACAAATTTCACCAATAGCTGATACATCACAGGAGTAACAACAAGCACCTGGCCTTCACGAGTAACTGTATGTGAATTTTGATCAATTTTTAAACCCCCATACTGAATCAAAGAGCTAGCAACCTCACCTCTGTACCGCTTGATTAATGCAGTTAGGCGTACTTCTAATTCAGGGAAGTTAAATGGTTTAGTGACAAAATCATCCACCCCATGTTCAAAACCTTTTAATAAATCATCTCGTCCATTCAGTGCCGTTAACATCAGTATTGGCGTGGTACAGCCTAATTGACGCAACTCTTTTGCGACCTGCATACCATCTTTCTTGGGCATCATAACATCGAGAATAATTGCGTCGAATTCATGCTCTAATGCGAGAGTTAAACCGAGTTCACCATTATCGGCAAAATCTACTTGTGCACCTTTTACTTCTAAAAAATCGGCCAAAATACCTTGAAGCTCTTCATTATCTTCAACCACAAGTATCTGTTTATTCTCTAACATCTTGCATTTCCAACTATGACTATTGTTACTACAGTCTATCAATTTATTGTCGAAATAATGTCGAAATCAATCATTTATTAACCACAAAATCATTTCGACAAATTCTCGACATATACTTTCACACAATGGTGCCATCAGATTATAGGATCACCATTATGAAAATTTTTTTATTTACTCCACGATACCTCGCATTGTGCCTATCGAGCGCACTTTTCTCTCAACATGTATTAGCTATCGACCTAATTGGACATACCAAAAGTAAGCAACCACTTAATGTCGTGTCTGAAATCAGTGGCAAAATTGAAACCGCCAATATTGAAATTGGTGAAGAAGTCATTCGCGGTAAGACTATCGCCAATATCAAAGCTCAAGACTTTGCTTTAGAAGTCAGAAAACAGACCGCTAACCTTGAGCTAGCGAAAGCTGATTTAACGATCAAAACGTCGGTCTATGAACGCTATAAAGAACTGCGTCAGAAAAAAAGCTTATCTCAAAATGAACTTGATATTGCACAAGCCGATTACCAAAGTGCAAAAGCAAAGGTATCACTGGCAGAAATTGAGCTAATAAAAGCAGAACTCGATCTTAAAAACACCCAAATCAATACTTCTATTAACGGCTACGTGGTTAATCGCGCGGTTGAGAATGGCACTTGGGTAAGCCAAGGCGATCTGCTTTATCAAATAGTCAACATTGACACTTTAAATGTTCGTTTGCTTGCCAGTGAGTTCGATATAGCAGAACTGAGTATCGGGCAACCTATCGAGCTTTGGTCAGAGTCTAATCCACAATCAAAAATTCAGTCCGTAATCAAACGTATTGGTGTGGAGATCGATCCTCAGCAATTTGCTTATCCGGTAGAAGTCGAAATTGATAATTTTCAACATCAGTTTAAGCCTGGAATGTCCATTCATGCTACGACAACAGTCACTCCTATTTCCCAAACTCAATCTGAATAGGCCCAACGATGAACGGTTTTATTGCATATTTTGCCCAGCGCAGTTTCCTTGCTCGCATCATTACTGTGATGGTACTGATGATCGGAGCCGCCTCTCTGACGACCCTAAAACTTCAGGAGTTCCCAGACATTGCTTTTGCTGAAGTGGAGATTACCACCCAATATCCGGGAGCCACCGCACAAGATGTTGAAGTTAACATCACTAACTTAATCGAAAAAGAGCTCAAATCCGTTGAAGGTATTCGTAAATTTACGTCTGAATCTTCCGATGGTTCTTCATATATCTCTATTGAAATAGACGAAGCCGTAGATACACCAAAAGTTCTACGAGACATACAACAAGCCGTAGACCGAGTCACGGGCTTGCCGAAAGATGTGAAAAACCCACCAGCGGTCGCCCAGAAAAGTACCTCATCCTTCGAAGTATTAACCTTTGGTGTCAGCCTCAAAGGTTTGAACCATGAGCAATACAATGAAGAGCAATACTCACAACTTCAAGCTTACACTCGACAACTGGAAAACCAGCTAAAAGGCGTTTCTGGTGTTGGTACGGTGACCATGACGGGCTTTAACGAGCGTGAATTTTGGATTGAAGTCGATCCTGAAAAAGTAAGTCGTTATCAGCTCACGTTCAATGAAGTCATTAATGCCGTCAATAATCGTAACCTTTCGCTGTCTGGTGGCGTTGTTGAGTCTTGGAACAGTGAACAAAAAATTGTCACCATGACTCAAGTTCAATCGGTCAAAGAGCTGTCAAAAACGATCATTAAGGTTCTCCCTACTGGCGGGCTTGTGCGCTTATCTGACGTTGCTGATGTGGTTGATACCTTTGAAAAAGCGTCTCAACAAGGTGTTCTGAATGGCGAATCTGCCATTTTATTTAGCGTAACCAACTCAGAAAGTGCGGATATTATTGCGACCATCGCCAATATTAAAAGCTTCCTTGAGAGTGAACAGCGCCAAATTGGTGAGGTGTTTTCATTCGATTACGGCTTAAATCTTGGCGATGACATGAGCGACAAATTCTCTATCGTCTCGATGAATGGCGGAATTGGCTTGGTCTTAGTATTAGCAATATTAAGTATGATACTGAAACGTCAAATAGCCTTTTGGGTATCGGTATCTATTCCATTTTGTATTTTGGGGGTAATAGCAATACTACCCATTCTAGGCATGAATTTAGACAGTATCACTCTCGCGGCTTTACTACTGGTTATCGGTATTATTGTTGATGATTCAGTCATTGTGGCAGAAAGCATTTACCAACAAAAAGAGTCTGGCAAAAGTGCCCTTGAAGCTGCCGTAGTTGGTACAAAAAATGTCATCAAGCCTATTATTGCGAGCTTAACGACTACCGCTTTGGTTTTTATTCCGATGTTTTTTATACCGGGGACAATGGGTAAGGCTATTATTGTGATCCCAATTACGGTGATTGCGGCATTACTCTTCTCTTTAGCTGAATGTACTTTCACTCTACCAGCGCATTTAGCCGACTCTCTAGCGACCAAAAAAGCGCAATCCAGTTCAAAGGATCACTTCCAAACCATCACCAAATTCTATTCTCGCCTTCTTGATTGGTCTCTGCAATTTAAGAAAAGCGTTTTGCTCATCGCCCTTTCAGCACTTGTTGTCGGTATTGGCCTTGCAACGCAATTAAAGCTCGATATTTTTCCATCAGAATCGGCAAAATACATTGAGGTGTATACTGAAGTTCAGCCAGGAACGCCATTAGAGCAAGTTCGTAAAGCCCACGCTCAATTAGAATCTGCAATAAGTGCTTTACCAAGCAATGAGCTTAAGAGTTATGAATTCACTTACAGCAGCCCTGTCACGACTGGTCTGATTGCGCTTACTAGTTTCGAACAACGAGATCGAACCGCTGACAATATTATTTCTGATCTTAACCGCCAGTTAGAAGGCATCGATGGCTTACCTTTCATAAAACTGTCTGTGGATGCGGGTGGCCCTCCTCCTGGTGAGCCAGTTGAAGTTCGCGTATTAGGCGGCACAATAGAGGAGCGAAGTTTAGCCGTCGATTCTGTAACTGAATGGCTGCATAACCAAGAAGGCCTCGATAAGGTCACGAATAATGAAGCGTTGAAAGATCCGCAACTGCAGATCATTCCTCAATATGAATGGTTAGCTCGCTATAACTTAACCGTTGCCGACTTGGCTTCCACTCTACGCATCGCATTTGAAGGTGACAGCGTAACCTCGACTTGGATTGGGGATCAAGAAGTGGATCTACGTGTGATCCTAAACGATAAGTATCGCAGTATCGAAAAGCTAGCGACCACAAAAATCTATACGCCATCGGGAACACAAGTTCCGTTGTCGAGACTAGCAAAAGTGACTCAAGTTGAAGCACCGCGTCTCATTAAGCACTACAACGGAACCCGTGAGATCACCGTTACGGCTCAAATCACAGATGACAACCTTAGCTCGGTAGATTTAAGCTCATCCATGCTAGCGGATTTAAAGGGCACATACCCATCAAGTGTGAAAATAGAAGCGGGTGGCGAAGCTGAAAGCACCAATGAGACCATGAGCGGGTTTGTTGTCGCTTTCCCTGCGGCAATGATTGGGATTTATTTCGTTCTCGCCATCATGTTTAATTCTCTGCTACAGCCACTATTAATTATGCTAGTGATCCCATTTGCGATCATCGCATCATTAATGGCGCTATTTGTTCACATGCAACCTATATCGCTCTTTGCCTTAATTGGTGTGCTTGGTATGACAGGGGTTGTGGTGAATAATTCTCTGGTGTTAATTAATAGAATCAACGAACTATTAGCCGATGACAACCTCTTAATCGACGCAGTAAGGGAAGCCGCCATAAGCCGATTGAGACCGATTGTTCTTACCTCTCTTACCACTGTGGTAGGGCTGCTTCCTTTAGCCTATGGTGTCGGTGGTACTGATGTGTTTATGGGACCAATGTCGTTAACCCTCGGGTATGGGCTGCTGTTCTCACTTCCGATTGTGCTACTCGTTATCCCATGCTTGTACTTACTTTTCTTCGGCCGAACTCATAAGAAATCACCGAGTAATCAGTAACCAATTCGCAAGTTAAAACATAATCTAAAGCCCACGCCATTATTGGTGTGGGCTTTGAAGTTTTTCATCCCCTGTGAATTCCCATGATGTATTCCGGGGTAATATCCACAAAATTTCCAATTTCCCCAACTTTTTTATCATAGTGATAGGTTGAAGTGATTTTTTGTGAGAATGGCGTTTTGTTAAAATTGATATAAGCGCATAATTAAATTCAACTAGCTGATTGATAAGAAGGAAATCATGCCCGAGAATTTGTCATTAATAGCTCAACCTGCTGAGTATTTAGCTCTAAAAGAGAAAACGTTTGACGAAAGACTTGAAGATATAAAACTTTCACAAGAAGAAAAAGATCTCATAACAGTGAGTCATACCAAGAAGATTGTCCTCGATAAATGTCTTGGAATGTTTAAGGTTGGCGAACTAGCTTCAACATTACTTAACTGGAATGAATCTATAGACCGAGAATTTAAAGAGGCAAAAAAAGAGCATCTCCTGACCACGTATTTTCAAAAAAATGAGAATAATGAGAACTCAATAAATGCAATAAAATCATTTTTACACAATCCACAAGGTAATGTTCTATTTAACAAAGTGCTCCAAATCTTGGATGACTCACCGCCAGATATTGAACTGTCAAATATCCTGTCTTCAGCATTACAGCATATAGTGAATGATGATTTTGTTTCGTTATTTGAGAAGCATAAATTTGCATTAGCTCAAATTGAAAAGCTAACACCTCAAGCACTTTTAATATTAAATGATCATCAGCTTTATCTGCTCATTCCAGCTTGGATGGGGCTTACAGCACAGGGAGATAAAGTTACATCATCTTGGTTAGAGCAATTTTCGGAAGCTTACATTGATAAAAAACAAATTCGAGATGAAGGGCATAAAATTAGAGTTACACATGCAATCAATGAATTAATTCAAGCCAAATTCATCGATGTTAGGCTCACAGGTGAACAAGGACGACTGGTTCAATGCGGTATAGAACAAATTGGTAATGAAATTAGAATGTACGTTGATAAGTAAACGCAATAAAAAAGCCAGCTGAATCATTCAACTGGCTTTTATTTCAATGGAGTAGTGAGTTACGCAACAACTGCCATTAGGGCGTTAAAATTCGTAGCTAACACCAACAGAAACTAGGTACTCTTTCTCATCATAGAATGCGATGTTTGATGATTGAACATCATATCCTAGCAAAGAAACGGCATTCCAATTTTCCCAACCCATTACGTCTTTGTACTCATAAGCGGCAAAAATACCGTAAGAGTTATCTTTACGCTTAACATTACCCAGTTTAGAGTTAGCAGCATCGTAGCTTGTGTTCATGTATTCCGCAGAAACAGATAAAGCATGGTTACCCATAACGCGCTGATATGACAACTCTAGACCGTAGCCTGTATTTGACATCGCTTTACCATCTGCTGAAAAAGATTTGTAGATAATGGCAGGAGATAGCATTGATGTTTCTGACAAGAAATGGTCGTAAGAGAATGATGTATAGATACCGTTACCGTCACGTGCTAAATCTTTGTCTTGAGCCGCAAGCAAGTCATTATCAACTTCACTGGTGTAGTAACCTAAGTCAGCAGAGAAGTCGCTTCCCATAATGCCATCAAGTTGAAGACGGTAAGCATTACCTGTAATGTCCGTTGCTTTACGTTCTGTACCTGTTAGATACGGATCTTCCCACGTTTCGCCACCAATGATTGACGGAAGGTAAGAAGCACTCACAACCATGCCACTTTCAAATTCTTTCGCATAACCAAGCTCTAATGCAAAATCACCTACGGCAACATCGCTTTCAGATGTACCAAAAAAGATCTGTTGATCATTATTCGAACCAAAAGTATACGTTAACTCACCCAGCGGTGCCGTTAGAAACTCAGATTCAGAACTACCTGCTGAGTCTAGGGTGCCGTTCTTCGTTTTCGTATCCATGTTAAAGTTACTTTCACTCGACATGACCCCTGTTAATAGAGCAATTTTACCGCCGAAGCCGCTTTCTTCAGATAGTTCAGCAAGTGTAGGAAATGACATAAGGCCAGCAAGAACTGACAGGCAGACTAGATTTTTTTTCATAATGATCTCTATAGTTATATGAAGTGGGCGGGGACAAATTAAATGTTTAACAGTGAAAAAAAAGTCGAACTTATCATCCACAAAAATAAATAAAGTAGCAATATGTCAATAAGGTGAATGCATGCACAAACAAAACAAATGTATGGAACTTAATACCAATTTTAGACCACACGACTTCATCAAATACTGTCCTATCCCATAACTAGTTACCGAACATACACTTATGAATGATGAGCAGCCCTACCACGACACTCTCATTGAATAGCCTATATAAATGTCACACCATGCGCGTTCAAAAAATAAACAAATTATTGATATTTAAGAATAATTACCAAAACCTTCAAAGAGAGTATAAATTTGAAATATTTGGTTTAGTTCAATATTTAAATGACAAGATTTTCAAAACACGGGGTCGAGTCACACATCTTAACAGCATCGCTTTGCGATTCGATGACAAGTTTGCTACGTTTAAAAGACGAAATGCTCGTATGAAAAGGTATTATCTATGAAAGTAAACATCCAAACTCATCACGTATCAATCAACGATGATTCACGGAAAGAAATTGAACACAAATTCGAAAAGATATCTTCTCACTTCCCAGATTTAATCAGTTGCGACATCATCATTACAAAGGAACACGGCGAACATAATGTTGAGACTTTTACTAACTACGAAGGCGTTCGAGTTTCTGCAAAAGCAACTGATAAAGTAATGTATCCAGCGATTGCAGCTGTGCTTAAAAAACTAGAAACAGGGCTTAAAAACAGAAAAGGTCAGCTTAAGTCTGATCTTCATGAAAAACCAACAAGTACTAAGCCTGAAATTGCATCAGACATCATTCAAGAGATGAAACTAGTTTAATTAAATATTGATTCAAATGAAGCCAGCACGAGTCGTGCTGGCTTTTTTAGTTTTGGTTCGTTTGAATGATAACCATCAATACAGTCGCGTTTCCCGTGGACCATTTCACTGCATAGAAAAAGAGAGGCAACTAAAGTCATTAGTTGCCTCTCTACTTACTGGTTCTATCTTTCAGTTACCGACCATCGGTTATGCGATGGCTTCCTCTTTTTGTTTTTCCTCTTGTAATTTATTTTTATGATGATTTTTTTCACCAACAAATGCATAAATCAAACAGATGATTGAGGCGATACAAGAACCGACTAAAATCATAAAGCCGCCATCCCAGCCAAAGTGGTCAACCGTATAGCCAAGTACCGCATTAGCAGCAACAGCTCCACCTAGATAACCAAACAGCCCTGTTAAACCAGCGGCGGTTCCTGCTGCTTTCTTCGGTGCAAGCTCCAAAGCATACAGACCAATCAGCATTACAGGACCGTAAATTAGGAAACCAATCGCGATTAAGGCTGCCATATCGACACCAGGGTTACCTGCTGGGTTAAACCAGTAAACAAGTACCGCTACCGTGACAAGAACCATAAACAAGATCCCTGCTGGTGCTCTTCTGCCTTTGAATAATTTATCTGAAATCCAACCACATAACAGCGTTCCTGGAATACCCGCCCACTCATACAAGAAATAAGCCCATGACGATTTATCAACCGTAAACTCTTTCGCTTCTTTTAAGTAAACAGGAGCCCAATCCAATACACCATAACGAATCAGATATACGAACGCATTGGCGATCGCGATTGACCACAATAACTTGTTAGAGAATACGTATTTGAAGAAAATCTCTTTCGCCGTCATCTCTTTTTCATGAGACGCATTGTAATCATCTGGGTAGTCATCTTTATACTCTTCAATCGGAGGAAGACCACACGATTGAGGCGTATCTCTCACGGTAAACCAGACAAAAATAGCCACTAATGTTGCGAAGAAAGCAGGGACATAAAATGCGGTTCGCCAATCATCATTAAAAGCCCATAGGCCCAAAAGGAACATTGGCCCAATTAAGCCACCACCAACGTTATGGGCGACATTCCACACCGACACCACTTCACCGCGCTCTTTTCGAGACCACCAGTGAACCATGGTTCGTCCACAGGCGGGCCACCCCATCCCTTGGAACCAACCGTTAAGGAACAGAAGAATAAACATTGCGGTAATGCTGCCAGTTGCCCACGGCATAAAGCCGAAACAGAACATCACGATAGCTGACATTAATAGGCCAGCACTGAGGAAATACCTCGGATTAGATCGATCCGAAACACTGCCCATTAAGAATTTTGATAAACCATAAGCAATCGAAACAGCCGCTAAAGCTACCCCTAAATCACCTCGGCTGTAGCCCTCTTCGATCAGATATGGCATCGCCAAACTGAAATTTTTACGGACAAGATAATAGCCCGCATAGCCAACAAAAATACCAAGAAACAATTGCCATCTTAAGCGCGTATAAGCGCCATCGATCTGATTTCCGGCTAACCGCTCCATGTGTGCTTTGGGTTTAAATATGCCAAACATAGTAGACCTCATTATTATATTGAGTTTACTTTCGAACGAATTAACAATCACGCGTTCGAAGCTTGCGGCATTGTGGACACGATATGCAATCAGAACTGTGACAAATGTTTACAATTTTAATTTCACACATAAAAACAAATGATTAGTTGTAATTGTTGTTAACTTCGTTCGAATTATCCGTTCTCACAAAAATGTCCGATTACGAATCAAGTGAACAATAATAAAGGAAATGTTCATACGAAATTACCGTCTTATATACTCATTGATTGTTGGATAATCTATCCAACACAAAAATCCGGGTATAAAAAAGCCGCAAACAAACTTACGTTCATTTGCGGCATTTTGTTCGATGTCAGATCTAAAACTGAGTACGTTCAGTCAGCGATCTCTTGGCTGAATTAAGCTTGAGCTGCAAGTTCACTCTCAGCGGAAAGACGAGCATCTTGTGCTTTAGACATCTTAATTGCGGCTATTGGCCCTGTAATAAGGGTAATCGCTATAATGAGTGACACAGGCACCGCAGTGATCACGATAAACGATTGAAGTGCATTTAATCCCCCTTCACCCGCCATCAATAATACAGCCGCAACACAGCCCATGATGACAGCCCAGAACAAACGCTGTTTGCGATCTGGTTCATTATCACCAGAAACCACCATGGCAATGGAGTAAGCCATAGAGTCACCTGTCGTCACGACAAACGTTGTGGTCAAAACCAAGAACGCAGGAAGTAGAATTTCACTAAATGGCAGCTGCTGTAGAGATGCCAGCAGTACCGCAGGCAGACCGGCGTCAGCCAATGGTCCAGATATTACCCCAGGAGTTTGCAATTCAAGGAAAATACCCGTACCACCAAGAACTGAGAACCAAAAATTGGTCACAATCGGAGCCCCAACAGCGACCGCAAGTACTAATTCACGGATGCTACGACCTTCAGAAATACGCGCGATAAAAATTGCCATCATTGGAGCAAAACCGATAAACCATCCCCAGAAGAACCAAGTCCACCAAAGGTTCCAGCCAGGATTGCTATCCGTCACGCTCATGGTCGGCATATCTTTCAAGTAGGTCGCAAACGCGAGACCAAACTGTTCGAAAATAAATTGGGTTGGGCCTAAAATCAAAATAGCCAACAGTAGTGCGAACGCCCCAATAACATTAAGACGGCTCAACCACTGTAAACCTTTATCCATTCCTGATGCCGCAGAGGCCGCACAAACAGCCACGACAACAGCGAGGATCATTAGCTGTGAACTCATGTCATTTTTTAGCCCAGTTAACACTTCTAAGCTATAGCCCATCTGGGAAGCTAAGAAGCCAATCGGACCAATCGTTCCGGCTGCAACCGCAATGATTGAGCACGCATCAATAACCGCACCAAACCAGTGGTTCTCTAAGCGATCACCCACAATAGGAAATAACAGAGCGCGTGGACGCAACTTGATTCCATGATTATGGTGAGCATACATAAGTACGATCGTAGCTAGTGTTCCAAGTACAGACCAAGCTAAGAATCCCCAGTGCAAAAAGCTTTGACTCAAAGCAGGCACAATCGCGCTCGCACTAGAGCCCGCAATATCTGGGTAACTTGCTGAAGGCGTAATGAAATGATAAATCGGTTCAGCTGCAGACCAAAAAACACCGCCACCCGCCAATAGCGTACACATGATCATCGCTAGCCAGCGAAATGTGCCTATTGTCGGTCTGTTTTTGGTTCCCATACGAGTTTTACCGTAGCGAGTCGCAGCAATAAACAGTGCCACTGCAAAGTTTGCCACCATAAGCCATTGCCAAAAGTAGCCAAATTGCCCGGCAGCTTTTGAGAATAAACTCTGGATTAATACGGTAAAGCGAGGGAGATCAATGATCGCAGCCAATAAAAATAGGCTGATGAATCCAATAGTGAGAATTGGAACAAGTTGGACGCCGATACGGCGCTTTGAGGTTGTTTCTGTTACAGGTAAATCTTTGCCAATCTGGCATGCATCGGTTAGCATAAAACGCTCACGTAGTGTGTGAGGGGCGTCATATTACCAGTCTGATGCATTTTTACCAGATTAAAATGATAGATTGCTCACATAACAAGCGCAAGCAATCGATAGATTACACATTACAATATCTAAAGTTGATGTTTATCATAATGTTAGTAGCACACTTAGGACTGCGAATCCTATTTGATTACGAACCTCATTTAAGCGGCTGCCTCTCACTTTCCGATCACAAACCGAAAAAACTCCTATAAATCAAAGGGGTTTATATAAACCTGTCATCGATGCCATTGCGTGATACGATTTCGAACCCTACCTAGAATGCCATTAACGCACGTACTTAGCATCTAGGCTGACGTACCAATGATATAAAATGCCATCATCTTGCTTCACCCAAACATCATTGGTGTAAGCATCGATTTTCCCATTTACCACCAGTGCCAATGTATTTTCCGCACTACCCTTCAGTTTTACAAAGGGATCAGTCGTAATAAGGAAAGGAGTATGATCTTTTACATCCTCACCCTCTAGAGTAATAAAGTAGTGATACGTCAATGGGAGGCTAGGATCCCCAGAGTTATGTCGAAAACCAACCAGTTTAAAAGACGCATTAAGATCTAGATCTAATGTCTGTTTCTCTAAACTGGCTTGAGGCGGAAGAAATAACCACCCTACATAACTCACGGCAGCAAAAAGAATTACAATCAAAACCGCTTTTAACACCTTCATAAAATCACTCATTCTCTCAATAAAAAACCAACTAATGATACCACCGATATCGCGTCTCTAGCTTTACTGTTTATTTGATCAAAATCCATCACTTTTTCGTATAGAATCACGCTATTACATTATGGTTTGTGTAATACTCACGACCAAACAGGCTTTCACATTTCTAGGGATTAAAATGACTGCAACCGCCTATCTAAACTCATTAAATGACCGCTACTTATCTGTTCACAGAACCAAAGAAGATTTCTTTTGGGAAACCTATATGGGCGTGAGCGACGACCACGATGGTTCGACTCAAGCTCAAACTAAGTGGACAGAATTCTTAAGCGCCGCTGAACAAATTTCTGCAATAAAAGCGCAGATCGATAGCCTCAGTGCACTGCCTGATTCTGAAGAAAAACAGCAGACTCTCATCGGACTCAACGGCTGGTTGGCAACATTTCAGGCTCATGCGATTGAATCTGAAGATGCTCAAAAACTGAAATCAGAACTTATTCAGTTTGAAGCGGACCTGTTTGAAAAGAAACAAAACCACATCATGACTTACACGGATGAAAACGGACAGCAAGCGGAAGGCTCTTTACCGGTTCTTGGATCTAACATTCGTACCAGCGCTATTGAAAGTGTTCGTCAATCTTCGCACCAAGCCTTTCTCGATCTTGAGCAGTGGCTATTAGAAAATGGCTTCTTAGAGCTTATCAAGCTTCGTAATAAATTCGCTCAATCTCTAGGGTACAAGACTTTCTTTGATTACTCGATTGTCAAAACGGAGCAGATGACAACGGATGAGCTGTTCAGCATTTTAGATGACTTTGAAGCACGCACTAAAGATTGCCATCAAAAGAGCCTCGACAATTTGGCGAAGGACAAAGGCCAAGATGCATTAAAAGGCCATAACTTTGTGTTCTCTTTTGCTGGTGACGTGATGCGCGATTTAGATCCATACGTCCCTTTTTCTCAATCACTACGTCGCTGGGTAGAGTCGTTTGGTCGTCTGAATATTGATTACTCAGGCGCTGAGTTGACGCTCGACCTTCTTGATCGTAAGGGGAAATACCCAAATGGATTCTGTCACGGTCCCGTTCCATCATTCTACAACCAAGGTGAATGGGTGGCCGCTAAAGTCAACTTCACCAGTAACGCTAAACCGGATCAAGTTGGCAGTGGCTATGATGGTATTAATACTTTATTCCATGAAGGCGGCCATGCGGCTCACTTCGCCAACGTAAAAATGAACGCTCCTTGTTTCTCACAAGAGTTTGCTCCAACATCAATGGCTTACGCTGAAACACAATCGATGTTCTGCGACAGCCTTCTCAATGACGCCGATTGGTTAAAACAGTACGCAGTTAATGCTGAAGGTCAGGCGGTTCCAGATACGTTGATCCGAGCAATGATCGACAGCAAACAGCCATTCCAAGCGTTCTCAGAGCGTAGCATCCTTGTTGTACCTTACTTTGAACGTGCGTTGTATCAACTAAGCGATGATGAGCTAAACGCTGAAACCATTACTAAACTTGCTCGCGATACTGAAAAGAAAATCTTAGGTTTAGAGTGTAGCCCTCGCCCTCTAATGGCCATTCCACACTTATTGTCAGATGAATCGGCTTGTGCTTACCAAGGTTACTTACTTGCTCATATGGCGGTATACCAAACGCGCGCTTACTTCACAGAAAAATTTGGTTACTTGACTGATAACCCTGAAATTGGACCTCTGCTTGCCGAGCATTACTGGCATAAAGGCAACAGTGTGAATCACAACGGTACGATTTTGGCGCTGACAGGTGAAGGGTTTAATGCTAAATACCTTGCCGATGAATGTAACCTAACTTCAGAGCAAGCGTGGGAAGTTGAGAAGGCCAAAATTGCGGCACTGTCGACCCGAACCCGAGCAGAAGTGTCCTCACTTAACGCAGCGATCAATATCGTGGATGGTGAAACACAATTAGCAAACAATTCAACGTCAGATTGCAGTATGTGTGACGATTTTGAGCAGTACATCATCTCTACCTACGGTCGATAATTCCACCTCTACGGCTACTCTATTTACTTAGGGTAGCCTTCTTCTTTTCCCGCAACATCCACAAAACAGAACAACTTGTTCTAAATTCTAGGTTTGCTCCCTGTAACCGCCTCGCTTATATTAGGCGCATAAGCCCTATTCGGAGTGACAAATGTATCACGCACACGTTTATTTTGGTTTGCTACAAAAATCCAAAGCAACAGAATTAAAGAAGAAAATAGAACAACAGAGAAGTGACATCATCACTCAATTTCCTCTCGTTGAGCGCTTAGTGGGCCCGCACCTGATGCCAATGTTTGAAATTCACTTCAAAGACAACAGCCAAAACTTCATTGAATGGCTAGATGAAAATCGTAATGGCATGGATGTTCTGATTCACCCAGTTGGAGGTGATGATCTGATTGATCATACTGAACATGCGATCTGGTTAGGCCGAGAACTCGGAATTGATGAAGCAGGCCTTTAAGGTGCGCGTGAATCTAACCTTCTAAATCCTTAGAATCGAGAACTCTAAATAAATGCCGAATCAAAAAATTCGGCTTTTATTATTTTAAGACCGCCATGATGCCGCATTAATACCAATCACAGTAAGTAGATTGTCATAAAAAGCTACGATTGGTATAAGCAACGTTGTCATCCGCGACCACTTGTCCATCCTTAATGGTGACAATTCGATGAGTTCTTTGAGCCAGCGCATTATCGTGTGTCACTATAATCAACGTCCTGCCCTCTTGATTCAACTCATTGAATAACGCTTCGATTTCCGCCCCAGACTTAGAATCCAACGCGCCTGTCGGTTCATCTGCGAGAATTATTTGCGGATCGTTCACTAATGCACGAGCAATGGCGACACGTTGTTTTTGCCCCCCAGAAAGCTGATTAGGCTTATGATGCATTCTGTCGCCCAAACCCACTTTATTTAGTAATGAGGCGGCTTTCGCTCTTCTTTCTGACGCTTTCACTCCTCTATACACTAGAGGTAATGCGACATTTTCTAATGCACTTGCGTATTCCAGCAAGTTAAAGCTTTGGAAAACAAACCCAATGTTCTGATTTCGAATTTTCGCGAGTTGGTTCCCAGTTAACGCGGATACATCTTCATCATTCAACAAGTACTCCCCAGCGGTTGGTTTGTCTAAACAACCAAGCATATTCATTAGTGTTGATTTTCCCGAGCCTGATGGCCCTAATATTGACAGAAATTCCCCTTTATTTATCGACAGAGAGACACCGTCTAATGCGCGAACTTCTTCATCACCACTCTTATAATGCTTACTGATCCCTGTAAGCATCACTAACGGTTTATCTACCGCTATCGTGTCACTACGATTCCAATCTTTATTCACTTTGTAATGCCTCTAAAGGTGTAATACTTGCTGCTCGATTGGCAGGAAACCATGCCGCGGCAACGCCTACAATGCCCAATGCAAGAATAACCAAACCAATAATGGGCAAAGAGAGTTCGGGGGTTGGCTGACCAAGTTCGTCATATAACCCATTGCCAGACAAAGGTAGAATTTGAATGATTCGGACCAAACCGAAAGTGGCCATTAAGCCCAAAACGCCCCCCAATAACATGGTAAGAAGTGCTTGAACTAGGTAGTGAGCTCTAATAATTGAAGGGCTTGCTCCTACCGCCATTCTGAGTCCAATGTCTCTCGTCGCACGCTTAACCGTCGCATACATAACATTCGCGATGCCAATTCCAGCCACCCCTAGCGTCACCAATCCAATAATGCCTAAAAAACTTTGTAAGCCGATTAAAAAGCGACGCATGGTTTTTTGCCTCAGTAACATATCGTTAATTTGAATCAACTGTTCGTCCTCAATGCTACCGCCATACTTTCTTGCGATTACCTGTTTGAGCGTGGTGGCCACTTGCTTACGGCTCACCCGTTCAGAAGGCTCGATATTAAATGCTGAGATGCCACTATTTGGATGAAAGCGCTGCCAAGTTGAGAATGGAACAAATATGGATTCATTGAGTGGCACGCCTTGTTCAACACTCGCGCTACTGTTTTTAAACAACCCAATAACCGTAAACTCATCACTACCCACTTTGACCTTTTTTCCGACGGGATTCACTTCTAACTTAGGTGTATTAATCCAGTCAAAATCATCTGATTGATTAAACAGGGAGATCGCAGCACTTTCTCCCATGACAATCACCTTCCGCTGCTCTTTCATATCCATAGGATTGAACCAACGTCCACCAGCGGTAATCTTCAAGCCGGTTAAACGTTGATACTCAGGCATTACTCCCAAAGGGTTTTGCCATGATCGGTGATCTTCAAATGTCACACGGGCATTCCATTCAGCGGACGGTTGAACACTTTTAACACTGGGTAAAGATTGAATGACGTCCAGATCATCAAAGTGCAGTTTGAGCTGTTTTCCGACATGGAAGTTTCCGTAATCCTTAGTCGCATAACCACCGGTTAAGTATATTAACTTGCCACTGCCGCTCTCTGAACTTCGAATCAATCCTTGGCGTAACCCCTCACCAGCCGACAACATAGTCGCAATACAGAGCGTTGCCCATGCGACGGCTAAAATGGTCAGACTTAAGCGTAACTTTTCTGCTGCCATCTCTTGGAATATTTGTCTTATCGGAAGCATCATCAAGCCCTCGCATTCAAAGCATTAACAGGAACAAGATTTGAAGCACGACGAGCGGGAAAATAGGCGGCAACCAAAGCAAGAACGGTGATCACTCCTAAAGACATCGAAACCGCATCGAGAGTTATCATGGGAGAGCCAAGCCATTCAGGCATGCCAATATAATTTAATAGCGCAATAAACGCATATGAGAAGGCGATACCAATAATCGTCCCGCAAGCCACAAGAATTCCACCTTCAATAACGAACTGCACAAGGATATTATTAGGTGTTGCCCCTATCGCTAAACGCACTCCAATTTCACGTGTTCTCTCTGTCACCGATAAGAACATTATGTTCGCAACCCCTAATGCTCCAACCGCTAACGTCATTGCACCACTCGCACCTAAAAACAGTTGAATACCGCGGAGTAGCGTTTTGAAGAATTTGGCCTCTCTCCCCAAATCAGGCATATACATCGCATTTTTATCACTAGGATCAAAGTGCTGCTGTTTAGCAAAAAACGACTGCAAACTCTTACGCAAAATCACACTCGAAACGGTTTCAGAGGGCGAAACGAGCAGCATGATGGGTTTACTATTCCACAAGTCATTAAATGTCGAACTTGGGATCATGACTTGGCTCTCTTCATCATTGAGCGAAATACCATTTTCATTCTTTTCGGTTATTCCGACGACGACAAAAGGAATACCGTTAACTTTCAACATTCCCCCAATTCTCAAATTGCCTATTTCAGCGAGTTGCCAACCTATCACGGCAGCCCGGTTGTGATTAGATAAATCGCTGCGACTGATGGCGCGTGATTTCTTGATTAATTTGAGGTTTCGCAATTTTAAAAATTGATCATCAATCCCACTGACGTTACCAGGTAATGTCCGCCCTTGTATATCCGTGACGCTTGCGTCCCATTTACCATAAACCACTGAAATATTTCGTATTGGTGACTGCTTCGATGTCGCATTATTCATCGAAGGGTTGAGTAATTGTCGCATCTCTGTTTCTGTGGGAGATATATCTCGCCTTGCAGCTAACCCCTGCCAAGGCTTTGTCGTCTGCTCGGGGAAAATCAATTGCGTATCGCTCATCAATAGTGCAAAAGATTTCGTATTCGTTTGATAGAATCCCTCACCTAAACCCACCAAAACGAGTACAGAAATAACGCCCCACATGATGGCGAGGATTGCGAGAAAACTGCGTAATCGATGCGCGAATAAGGTTTGAAAGGTCTGAGACAAAAGCGCAATCATGACTCTAGCGCCTGCGAAATCAAAATGATGGTTTTATCATCCAATTTGCCCACAGATTGAAGCAATGAAATACGATGACGCCAGTATTGATACAGTAATGATTGCAGTGCATTCTTGCTTGAGAACAAGCGATTGTGTGCATCAATAACATCCGATGCTTCCGCCATTCCCGCAGCATAAACGAACTGTTTACTCTTTAGCACTCGCTCACGAGATTCAACTTGCTGCTGCGCAATTTCAACACGTTGCCAATCAATCGATAGCTGTGAATAACGATTTGAAATTGTACTTTTGATACCGATTTCTACCGATCTCGCTTCCTCTTTTGCGCGTAAAACTCGCAATTTTGCACGATCAACATTTGAACTCGTCGCGCCATTCAAGTCCAACGGTACGCTCAAATTTAAGCTGGCACTGAATTCACCGTCGCGCTTACTGCCATCACCGTAGTCGACACTTCCGGTTACCGTTGGGTAATACCCTGCTTTTGCTTTTTCACTCTCCAGCTCTACCACTCGAACATTTTGCTTCGCAGCCAATAATTCCGGACTGCTGTTACTCGCTAATTTTAGCCAGTTGTTCTCACCTTTCACGATAAGTTGAGGCTGTTTCAAATCTGTTGTATTAATTTCGTCCACCACATCCGATGGGAGATTAATCAAAGAGATCAGTACCGCTTTTTTATCAACCACATTTGATTGATTTGTGAGTATTTCCGCCTGTTCATCAACATGATTAGCACGCATATCTTCAAGTTCAGTGGATTGAATCTTACCCGCGTTATAACGCTGTTGTGTAATATTCAACATTTTCTCTCCCTCTGAGAACTTCTGTTGCGACAACCGAAGATCACCTTGAGCCTGGGCTAACCCTAAGTACGCATTAATCAGTCGAGCAGCGAGTTCATTGTGGCTCTGCTTACGTTTCAGTTGAGCCGAAATATACGACGCTTGCGATTGATCCAGTTCCGACCATTTACTGCTATCCCATAGGGTTTGATTTAAGCTGATACCATAACGATTAGAGTTAGCACTGCCTCCATTGTTTCCGCTTAAATCCGTCCAATGACTACTCGCAGTGATCTCAGCACTCGGCAATAGCGCACTTTTGCTTGCTCGTATTTCAACTTCGCTTATTTGCTCATCTAATTGTGATTGCTGGTAAGTAGGGTCGTAATATTTTGCGGCTTGCCATGCCTGTTCAATGGAAACCGCATGAGCCGATAAACTAAAAGCGGTGACCATCAGACCAGTGAATACAGTGCAACAACCTTGAGCCTTGATGTTAAATTTACGCATTTGGATCTCCCATCATCATACTGATATCAATGATCGACTCTCCACTCCCTAGTCCTGAAAGCACTTCTACACTGATTCCATCAGAGAGACCTAGCGTCACTTTTCGAGGGGCATACCCGATTTCTGACTCATCAGGGATCCATACTTCAGGTTGCTCTCCATCAAAATTCAAGGCGCGTTCTGGGATTGTAACCACATCTGTCGCGTGTTTTAGTGTGATCTGAGCCGTAGCCGAAAAACCTGATCGAATGGTTATCTCTGGTGGGAATTGAATATTGCCAACTTCAACTTGGAAGCCATTATCAAAACTTTGAGATCCGTTTGATACTGTGCCGTTTAACGTTTCAGACTGCACCGCTACTTTGCTTAAAACACCTTGCATAACAATTTCAGGGTAAGGTGCAAGCGTAACGCTGACTGATGTCCCGACTTTTAGTTGCGCCGCATCATGCTCACTCACACTTCCCTTAAAAATCATATCCTGCATATCTGCGATAGACATCATTTCGGTTGCCTCTTGGCTCGATTCCGTCGAAATAATTGGCTCTCCAATTTCGACTTTTAAGTTCAAAATCGTGCCGTTTATTGGCGCTGTAATGGTCGAAGTTAACTTTGAGTTACCAACCGATGATTCTCCGCTTCTAATCAAATCAAAGTTCTGCTTTTTCTGCTGAACATCAGCCAAACTGGATTTCACGTTCGACTTTGCTTGGATGTATTCGCCATAGTTTTTCGGGATGATATTTTGCGCAACCAACTGATTTAAATTTTCAAGCTTCTGTTGTGCCGATTCTAGTTCAGCTTCACTTCGCATGAGCTCTGTATTAGCTTGTGTTAGCGCAGTAGGCGTTGGGTTCGGTCGCACCTTGATAAGAGGGGTGCCTACGGTAACTTCATCCCCCACTTGGTGATAAACCTCTCCAACAATGCCATCAATTTGAGACTTAATAGAAATAGAATGAGCAGGGACAATTTTTCCAACCGCAACCGCTTGTTTTTTGATAGTGCCTAATGTGGCTGAGATAGTAGGAAGAACATCACTCGATGTCGTAGATGGTGCGGTAAAGTAATAGCCAACTCCGGCAAGCGATACTGTAAATAATGCGATGAAGGCCCAACGTTTTTTCATGGTGTATTCCATATTCTATGTAAGTAAATGATGTTGGCAATAATGCTGAACAAACATCAGAATTCGGGTCGATATTGATGAAATTCAAGCAATATTACTCCCTTCATATCTCGCTGTATGTATGGATTTGTACTGTTTTGTACTCCTAGAGAGAAACGTCATTTACTTATCCCGATAGCCTGTTTAGACTCTGCGCACTTTCCTTTTGAATGGCATAAGTCTATGACTTTTTCTGAACTCGCATTGAACCCGGCACTTATCGCTTCCTTGCCTTCATCGATAAACACTCCCACACGCATCCAAGAGTTAGCCATTACGGCCACTTCGACGAAAAAAGATGTGCTTGCATTAGCGCAAACGGGCAGTGGAAAAACCCTGGCATTCGGGTTGCCGTTACTGCAACAACTGATTTGCCATTCAAAAGATGAATCTGAGCTTGGGGTTAAGGGATTAGTGATTGTCCCGACAAGAGAGCTTGCTGTACAAGTGAGTGATTCGCTGCAAAAGAGCGCTCAAACGGTTGGTGTTCGCTTAGTCACGCTATGCGGAGGGGTACCTCAAGAGGAGCAGATCGCACAAATGGATCGAAATCCTCACCTCATCATCGCAACGCCAGGTCGCTTATTGGATCTTGTTAAACAGAAGCATGTTGATCTCAGCTCACTGACTCAACTGGTATTAGATGAAGCGGATCGGCTGCTCGATATGGGGTTCTGGCCTGATATCCAAACACTGCTTGGCTTAATGCCTGTCTCTCGTCAAACATCTCTATTTTCAGCCACATTGCCTGACAATTTACGATCTCTTGCAATGGAGATATTAGATGAGCCACTACAACTTGAAGCTCACACAGCAAACAGCGTTGTAGAAGAGATTAATGAACGACTCTACTTGGTTAATAAAGGAAGCAAGACTCAAGCTTTACTTTCGTTAATCAAGCAAAGCGCTTGGAAGCAAGTGTTAGTCTTCATCAGTGCGCGTGACAATGCCGATAATCTCACAAAAAAACTGGCCAAAGCAGGCATATCTGTCGCGGCTCTGCATGGCAATAAAGATCAAGCAGTGAGAGAACAGACATTAGACGATTTCAAATCTACTAAAATCCAAGTGCTAATTGCAACCGATGTCCTAGCTCGTGGCATTCACGTAGAAGCACTGCCTGTAGTGATCAATTTCGACCTACCGCTTAGTGCGCCTGTATACGTACATCGAGTAGGAAGAACAGCCAGAGCAGGCCAAAGCGGTTTAGCCATCTCATTAGTCTGTCATGGGGAAAGCGAGGCATTAAATGCAATCCGATCTCTGACGAAGCGTGAGTTATCGTTATCGGAACTAGACGGGTTCCCGGTCACAGATAAACCGACCACCAGCAATTCAGTGGAAAGGAAGCGCGCACCAAGAGATAAGCAAGCTAATCGAAGAAGTGCAAAAAAGCGCAGCATCAAACAATTTAAAAGTAAAACGGATCGCTAACCAGTCGCTAAAAATATGCAATGGCCTGATTCACTGCGATGAAGGCCGCTAGGTTAGGCGTTGAAGCTATTGTTGGTCATTAAAAACCATTGTTGGTAGTTGAACCCACTGTTGATCCTTGAAACCATTAAACAGCAAGTGGAGTCTTATGAGGTCGAGATAGGAAGAACCCTTGAAATAGATCGACATTACATTGCAAGCAATTATCTAGTATGTCTTGAGTTTCAATACCTTCAGCGATCACCAGTGATTGCACATCACGCCCCAACCCCACCGCATGTTTCAGCTTTTGTTTTCCATCAGGAAAAGGGACATCCACAATACTTTTATCCAGTTTTAAAAAATCAGGTTGAATGATTTTAACGCGCGAAATGGTCGAGTGATCCGTTCCGTAATCATCCACCGCGACTCTGATATTGCTCTTTGCCAGAGCTCGAATGCCGCTTATCGCAAGATTCTTATCGCGCCCTTCAAATTCCATAATCTCATAAATGATTTGATCAGATCTTAACTGCAATAGCGCTAATTTCTTTAATAAACTATCAATCGCGGTTTGATCGTTTGCGACAAGTTCGAAAATTGGAGGGGCTACATTAATAAATATACATTTATTTCTATAGATAGAGCGTGAAAAGTTGATGACATGAATCGCAGAGCACATCAATGTGGAAAAGATTGACTCTTCATCATCTCCTTCTATGGATTTAAAATAATCGTAAGGGCTAACTGGGTTCCCTTGAGAGTCAGAAATTCGAACTAAAGCCTCAACACCATAGACTTCCATATCTCTGTCATAAATAGGTTGATAAAAACTATTGAAAGACATGCCATGATGCACAGTATATGCAAAGCCAGCTTCGTCGAGCCTAATGAGCTTCTCAACTTTATCGCGTATCTTTATATAGTCGTACTCAAACCCCATGGACACTCATCCTCAATAAAAGCAGATACAAAAAGCCTAACACAATTGTCAATGTCATAGGTCTAGATTCGTAAGAAGTTGTAAGCAGCTCACTCATTCAATATCCCATACTTTATTTTGATTAAAATTCAGCCCGACAACGCTCAAACTATAGACAAACCAACATTGAGCGATCACAAAGCTAGATGCTTCCCCCCGCGCATACTCATCACATAAAAAACTAAAAAAATGGCAGGCTTGTTAGGGCCTGCCTAGATGTCTTTTCGTTTCAATTTGAATCTATGTTTCACTCTCTGTCACGGTAAGAGGAGATACAGGCACTTCTAAGAAACACGCAATCACTCGATATAACTCAGCCTCATCGACATTAATCACCCCATCAGACTCGATAGCAAGACGACAAGCCTCTAAGAATGCCTGCTTGTGCAATGGTTTAAGCTGAACTAAAAGTTGCAGTGCCACTTTGGTCAGATCCCAATTCGCGCTCTTGGCTTTTAATTCAGGTTTGGACATCTGAATATGCTCACAAGCCAGAGTAAAAGCATGATTCGCTTCGGCTTCACTGCTGTGACAAACCCAAACCAATTCATTCAATACCCACCGAGTACTTTCTTCTATCTGAGTCAGCGTTTTATTTTGTTTAACATGGCCTTGAACAGGTAAAAGTAACTTCTCCACCAAGTTAACCACGCACCACTCACCAATCGAATACTCATTGTCGGCATCCGCAAGAGCCTTTAATACATCAAGCAGCTTTTCAATTTGAGGAGGACTCATCGATTTAAGCGCTGGAATTGATAATTCTAAAAGCGATAACCGCAAATGCGAGGGGACTTGATAATCTAACCATGGTGATATTTTACCCCATAACCCCATAGGAATATGGCGAGCAATAATATCCCGTTGTTCATCACTACGATCATAGATTAGAAGCAACGGTATGAAACGCGCACTAAATGGCTCCCTTGCAAATCCCAATAATTCATCAGGGAATTGTGCAATCACTTTCTGGCCAATGTCACCGATATCTTCGGCAACCAAACCATTGGCCAAAACAGAACCACCTACCGCAACAGAACCGCCAACCACAACAGAATCTAACATCTCACTATTTAGCACTCTGTCACGGTTGGATTGAGAAGACTTTGCTTGTTCGCGGCTCTCACTTTTCCTATTGGTTCTTTTTTGTGGTGAGGTAAAATTGCCATCCCACTGTGGTTCAATTCGCTGAATACGATTCTCTAATGGTGGGTGAGTCGCAAATAAGTTATTAAACCCTTTAAGCTGACTCTGACCAAACATCATATGACTCGCTTCTTGTGCATCACTTGACGCTAATAAGGATTGCTCAGAATGACCACCAATTTTCTTAAGCGCCCCCGCAATACCTTGATCGTTGCGAGTAAATTGAATTGCACTTGCATCAGCCAAAAACTCACGTTGACGAGATATCGCCGCCTTTATCATTGAGCCAAATAATGTCCCCGCCCAACCGACAAGCATAAAAGCAATACCAATCAAAATAAGCGCACCGCCACTGTCTTTTGAATTCGATGAACTGGATCGACTGTAGCTGCGGTATCGTGAAGCATCTAAAACAAAACTGCCAACATGCCCAAGACACGTGATGCCATATAATAGCCCCATTAAACGCATGTTCAATCGCATATCGCCGTTAAGAATATGACTAAACTCATGAGCAATAACGCCTTGTGTCTCTTCTCTATTAAAGCTATCTAGTGCGCCTTGCGTAATACCGATAACAGCATCATCGACACTTAACCCCGCAGCAAAGGCATTGATCCCTTTTTCATGTTCAAGTAAATAAACCGGAGGCACTGGCATTCCGGATGCGATAGCCATCTCTTCGACGACATTCAATAGTTGCCGATGTTGAGGGTTTTCCGTGTTTGATGAGAGTAAACGTCCGCCCATTTTTTCGGCCAGCCCTTGACCTCCGCTATTAGAAAGCTCGATCAAGCGAAAGCTCATCGCACCTAGCACTGCAAACGTCACGCCTCCAAGAGACATTAATCCATAACGAATCATTTCAGGTTTGGTGACACTGTCACCAGAAACCTGAACATGTGCCGTAACAATAACTACACTGAGAATGGCACTTATCACCAATACGGCACAAACGAGTAAAAAAAGAAGTAGCCCCGTTTTTCTTCTTGCTTCTTCCTGATGTTGGAAGAAATCCATTAGAAACTCACCTTAGGAGCTGCTTGCATGGCTTCACTCTCTGCAAATTCCAACAATTTACCATCTTGAAAGTTAAACATATTGGCAAAAAATAGAGGTGGGAATGTCTGTTTGTAAGTGTTGTAAGTGGTCACTGAATCATTAAATGCTTGGCGAGCAAAAGCGACTTTGTTTTCGGTACTCGTCAACTCTTCTTGCAGGTTTGCCATTGTGTCATTTGCTTTGAGCTCAGGATAAGCTTCAACGACAATATTCAGCTTTCCTAGCGCACCTTGAAGTTGACCTTCTGCTTGATTTAACTGTTTGATCGCACTTTCACTGTCTGGATTTTCACTTGCTGCTTTAAGACCTGACATGGCTTGATTTCGCGCTTGAATCACTCGTTCAAACGTCTCTTTCTCATGCTCCATATAACCTTTTGCGGTTTCAACAAGGTTTGGAATTAAGTCATATCGTCTCTTTAACTGAACTTCTATTTGAGAAAAGCCATTCTTAAAACGATTTCTCAGCGTTACCAGTTTGTTGTAAACCGAAACCGCGTAAATCGCCAAAAACACTAAAATAACAACGAATACAATCAATGCAGTCATACTACTATCCATATTTTATTTAAATGAATCAGTTTTATAACAGCTATTTAGCTTATATGCATCCGCAATCTATAAAATCACGATCAAGTCTTAAAGTTAGTCAAATAATGATAAACAGAAAAAGTTATGCTCCGATTCTTCTCGCGACCTCATCTCATAATCAATCTATGATGCAGGGGTGTAATTGCGTATACTTTGCTACCAAATTCCACTCTAATGCAGTAATAAAACCATGATTATTTTCACCACCAATTTCGGCGATATAGAAATTAGCCTTGATTTAGAAAAAGCCCCTATTAGCTCAAAAAACTTCTTAAAATACTGCCAAGATGGCTTCTATACTGGCACTATTTTTCACCGCGTGATTAAAGGATTCATGATTCAAGGTGGTGGTTTTACTCACGAAATGGATGAGAAAGAGACTCGTGCCTGCATTGTAAACGAAGCGAATCGTGGCCGTAAAAATATGATAGGTACTCTAGCAATGGCTCGTACCGATGCCCCGCATTCCGCTACGGGACAGTTTTTTATCAACTTAGACAATAATGATTTTCTTGATCATACTGCCACAACGAATGCAGGCTGGGGCTACGCCGTGTTTGGTGACGTCATGGCGGGAATGGATGTGGTCAATAAAATCGCACAAGTAAAAACAACGTCTAAACACGGGCATGATGATGTGCCTTGCGAGCCTATCATCATAGAAAAAGTGACCATTTCATAGTGTTACTCTTGCTCACTTTTTAACAGAACATCATTAATGAAGTGGCTTAAACCTAATGGTACGGTACAAACATACCGCTAATTAAGTTATCACTCATTAAAAATATATCGTTAACAGTCTAAGTAAGGTATAACGGCGCGATGAAAATTCCAAAACGTATACAACCACTAATTGACGACGGTCTTGTTGACGATGTTATCGGTCAATTAATGAGTGGTAAAGAAGCCTCCGTATTCACAGTACTTTGTGGTGAAGAAATTCGCTGCGCCAAAGTGTATAAAGAAGCAAGTCAGCGCAGTTTCAAAAAAGCCGCGCAATACCAAGAAGGTCGAAAAAGCCGTAATAGCCGACGCGGTAGAGCGATGGAAAAAGGCTCGAAATATGGCCGCGCTCAGCAAGAGA
Organism: Vibrio genomosp. F6; assembly: GCF_005146325.1. Classification (NCBI taxonomy): domain Bacteria; kingdom Pseudomonadati; phylum Pseudomonadota; class Gammaproteobacteria; order Vibrionales; family Vibrionaceae; genus Vibrio; species Vibrio genomosp. F6. The sequence goes on from NZ_SYUT01000026.1 coordinate 55,375, forward strand.
AAGCTTGGCAAACCGCAGAAGTAGATGCGTTGTACAAATGCGCAGAAGCGGGGGTTCGAGTTCCTCGTCCTTTTGGTTGTTTTGATGGCGTACTATTAATGGACCTCATCACCGATGAAGATGGAGACGTCGCCCCGCGCCTTAATGATGTTATGATGTCGGAAGAGCAAGCTCTTGAAGATCACGCTCAAATGATGATTTATGTGACTCGTATGCTGTGTGCCGGAATTGTACATGGTGATTTATCAGAATTTAACGTTCTCGTTGATGAATACGGCCCCGTGATTATCGACTTACCTCAAGCAGTAGATGCATCGGCTAATAATAATGCGGAAGCAATGCTTGCCCGAGATGTGAATAACATGACGAGCTATTATGCTCAATTTGCTCCTCAACTCGCGGCGACGCAATATGCAAAAGAGATGTGGGCGTTATACGAAAAAGGGCTTCTTACTCCTGATACCGAACTTACAGGTCTTTTCGAAGAAGATACCACTAGCGCTGATGTTGATGGTATTTTAGATGAAATAGAAGCCGCCTATTATGAAGAGCAAGAACGTCGTGAACGAATCAGTGACGCGGAATCTACTACTTAAATAATGACTTATTTGCTGTTATAACCCGTTATGACAGCAAACTCTCTCAATTTTTCTACTCGCATTTCATTTGAAAAACATCATACCTTTCTTTAATACCTTCATCTTCACACCAACTGTAATCTAAGTTCCAATTTACATTATGAAGTGCTTATAATTCACACTCGAACCTTTATAAAGCGCGAAAGAGCGCTACAATGATAAAATAATAATTAAAGGGTTAGTCGTCGTTATTTTCCCTATCTATGCAATAAATGAAGAGAGTCAATATGACATCCAGTCTCCCATTATTAGAACAAATTAATCAGCTTCAAAGTAAACTTGAGTCCATTCAGAAAACAAATGAACAATTGAAAACTGAGCTAATTGTCAGCCAAGATAGATTTACTCGTTCACTGATTAATGCCAGTGAAGGCTTATGGGACTGGAACCTAGAAACAAATGAAATTTATTACTCCCCCCGTTGGAAAAAAATGCTGGGATACGATGATCATGAGCTGAGTAATACTCTTGATACATGGATTCAATTAATTCACCCCGATGACAAAGAACCCACTTTAGAAAAATTATTTTCCTATATTTCAGGTCAATCACTCTCTTATGAAACTGAAATTCGGATGATTCACAAAGATAATTACTATGTCCTACTGCATTCTTGCGCCATTAAATTAATTCGAAACTCTGACCGTTCGCCTACCAATATTATTGGTTACCATTTAGATATTTCCAAACAGCGACATGCTGAAACCTTCACTCAAAGTCATAACCAAATTCTGGAGATGATTGCCAAAGGTGAGCCAGCTAAAGAAATCTATAACGCGATTGGGCTGCTGTATGAAAGCAGGCATGCAGGGTTACGATGTTCAATGCTAGAACTGGAAGGTGATACACTACTTCACGGCGGAGCACCTAGCTTGCCGAAAGAGTATTGTGATGCGGTTCATGGCTTAAAAATTGGGCCTAATATTGGCTCTTGCGGGACCTCTACATACACAGGGAAAAGAGTCATAGTTGCTAATATTGAAACGGATCCCAAGTGGGCTGCAATTAAGCATGTCGCCCTACCTCATGGAATGCGGTGCTGTTGGTCTGAACCAGTAAAAAGCTCCTCTGGTGAAGTTCTAGGTGCATTTGGCATGTACTATGATCACCCCGCAGTACCTAACGATGAAGAGTCTAAAGATCTTATTTCTGCTGCCATGCTGACGGGGATTGTCATGGAGCGAGATCAGAATCAAAAACGCATCCAATCATTAGCTTTTGTCGATGAACTTACCGGGTTATCTAGCCGTGCCCATTTTTATCAAGCACTCGAAAAACTTATCATTGAATCAAAAGAACATGATCTACGTTTCAGCCTTTTGTATATCGATCTTGATAGCTTCAAAAATATTAACGACAGCTTAGGGCATGATGTGGGCGATCAGCACCTCAAACAAATAGCAACTCGACTCACTGCGTTAAAAGAGAATGTATGCTGTCATGCTCGTCTAGGTGGGGATGAATTCTGCCTTATCATCAAGGAGCAAGGTGATAATTCAAATGCAGAATCTATTGCAAAAGAGTGTTTAAAGCTTATATCTATGCCCTCATCTCTTGCGGGCCGCAAATGTATTCAAACTTGTAGTATCGGAATTTCGACTTATCCCGATGACGGTTCCGATCTGAAAACACTATTAAAAGCCTCTGATATTGCACTATATTCAGCTAAAGATTACGGCAAAAACCACTATATTTTCTACAATGAAGATCTATTGCTCAAAGCGGAGTATCGCTTTCAAGTAGAACAGCTTTTGAGAGACGCTATCAATAACAATGAGCTATCTTTGGTATATCAACCTCAATTTGATTTCCTAACTGGTAAACTCATTGGTGTTGAAGCTCTGTCACGCTGGCATCACCCTCACCTTGGGCAAGTTTCACCTTTTGAATTTATTTCAATTGCGGAACGAATCGGCATGATTAAACCATTGACTGAAAGCGTATTAAAAAAAGCATGCACTCAAACCGTCTCTTGGATAAAAGCGGGAAACCCTCACTTAATCGTAGCCGTCAATGTTTCGCCAAGTCATTTCCTTGATGATGACTTCATTCCATTGATTAAACGAGTGCTTGAAGAGACAGGGATAGCACCGCAAAACTTAAAATTAGAAGTCACTGAAACGATCGACCAAACTCAACAACAAAATATTTCAGCCTTTAAGAAATTAAAAGAGATCGGTGTACTTATTGCTATTGATGATTTTGGGACTGGATACTCATCTTTCGCATCGCTAAAACATCTCAATGTCGACTACTTAAAAATTGATAAGTACTTTATCGATGATCTTTTATCTGATGACAAAACGCATCTATTAATTGGTTCAATTATCGATATGGCGCATAAACTAGGCTATAAAGTAATTGCCGAAGGTATTGAAGAGGAAGAACAACTCAATATTCTTAATGAGCTGAAATGCAACATCGCTCAAGGCTACCTATTTAGCGAACCCGTTTCCGCTAATGACATATCAGAACAACTTGCGATATTGTCTCCGAGCTCACAGCCCCAGCCAGTTCTCAAAAATAAGTAAGCACTACCTTTTGGTATTTTTCTCAGGGACTCACTGAGACATATATTTCGTGTTTGCATCATATGGTGTTTTAGTATCGCTCCTGTGAAATTGAGTGAGCGATGCTGTTCACTTAAACAAAATATAACCATTTCTTTAGATGTATTATCTAAGATCGATACCGCTCAAGCCTCAATTCTCTTCACTATATTATCAATCGTTAATTTAACCTTTGCTAACTGAATATTTGATCTTGTGTGAAAATATAATTATTCGTGACATTTATAAATGAAAGCATCCTCATACAGTGATAATGTTGAGCTATAGAGTTATTACTCTAACTCAAATATTAAAAGGGGATTATTATGAAATACATAACACCCATTTCATTACTTTTCGCAGTCACTTTAGTTGGTTGCCAAACAGATGAAACCGCCACCAACTCGTCTGCACAATCTAATGCAAATGCCATTACTCAGCAAAAACGTGAACTCGCGAGACAGCTTAGTCAAAGCTACAATAATCTTGAAACAACATTAAAAACGCAGATTAATGCTCAACATTTAAATATTTCTGTCTCTCAATTATTCGAATCTCAACCAAATGCTGACTTCAGTCAAAAGATGGTAATGGCCGACGCTCAAATTCGTTCAATGAAAGGTATTGAAGAATTCACTCCTGAAATATTAGAGTTGCGTATTGCTGATATATCGATGGTCAAAGAGTGGAAAGAAGGCCAGAGCCCATTATTTGCATTCGAACCCAAAGGGGATGACGAAACATGGCAGTATATTGAAGCATTTGATGTTTATGGCCAAGTCCACCAGCTGGATGTTGACCAATTACCAGATGTTCCAGTTTTTGTAGTTGATAGTAATAGTAGTAGAGAGCTCACCGCTGGTGTACAAGCAATGCGGAATGAGATGAACAAACTTGATAACGGCATATCACTCAGCACCAGGAAAACAGACAACGGTTCTTTTGCGACCGCAACAATGCAAAAAGATATAACGTCTGATGATCCACAACCGATTTCAACAACCATACTGAAAAAAATTCGCTTAGCCGATGATCAAGAACTTTGGATCTCGGGCAAAGCAGAAATCTATGCCATTGTGACTGGTATCAACCCGAGCCGCGATAAGCCAATTGTTGATTTAGTAGAAATGCCGTACTTAGACTACGACAATCAAGATTACCACCCTAATCAGATCATGATTCAGTGGTCTCGCTACCGTTGGGGTGCAGCAGACCTTATCCTAATGGAGCAAGATGATGGCACCGACTACAAGGAACTTGGCAAGTTGTTAGTCAAAGTAGCAGAAGAAGTCTTGAAGTTGATACCAGATCCAGAAGTTCAAGCTTATGCCATCATTCCTCAAATTACAGGTAAAATAATAGACGCAATCCCCGATGGCTTATTAGTAAATGATGATGACTTTGTTGACGTATTTTACACCTTAATGCAAGACACTGATTATGTGGATCACCCAGCCGCTAGTGGTAATGCAACGGCAACATTCGAGCCATTAACAATCAACCCAACTCGTCAATAAAAATAGGAATAAGTAGATATACGTTAGTTCATATATCTACTTATTAATCATAACTAAAATGCGCTAAGCAACATCAAGCTCCCCCTTTGGGGAGCCTTTTGTGCCGCTAAATAATTCCATCTAATTTCAAACTTTTCGACATATTATATCCAGTAACCATAAAGCCCGTCTCTTGATATAGCGCCAATGCACGTTTGTTGTGATAAGCCACTCTTAGCTTGATTTGAACAATCCCACCCTTGACTAACTGCCCTTCCAACAGCTTCAACGCTTCGGTTCCATACCCTTTACCACGACATGATTCATTCACATAAAAATCATAGATAAACGTAGAGTGTTCCGCTTCATTTGGACAGTGCCACAAATACCCGACAACGCGAGACTCAGCCTCAATACACAGTAGTTTATGTACATCTGTTTTATATCCATCAGGGAAACTACGTAAAAGGTCTTTACGAGCCAATGTCTGTGCAAGTTCAAGTGAATGGCCATAGTTTTCCGCAATTTCTTGGCTGTAATCCGCTATAAAATAATCACAAAAGGCAGGATACTCTTCTTCTCGCATTGGTCTTAAGGCTATTACCATAACTTTCATCCTTAAATCGTATTTCATAAATGACTTTTGAAGCTCAATGTCCAAGTTACTGACCAACACCAAGCTCATTTGAGCTATTATTGTGTCAATTTAAACAATAAATTGGCTAACTGGGCATTATATTTAGTGATTATAAAAAATAAGTCCCCCACTCTGGATTTATTGCACTATAATCTGCGGCCGTATTTTTGGTTATGCTTATGTTTGGTATTAGCCGTTAGTTTTAGGAACAAGATATGTCATTTGCATCACAAAATTTTTCTCCCGAAATCGTCAAAGCTCTTACTGAATGTGGTTATGAGAAGTTAACACCTGTTCAGCAGAAAGCGATTCCGATGGCTCGTCGTGGCCACGACATTCTTGCTAATGCTCAAACAGGTACGGGTAAAACCGCTGCATTTGCATTGCCAATTGTGCAAAATATTTTAGATAAAGCAAAGCCACGTAGCCGTCACCAAGCTCGTGCGGTGATCCTAGCACCAACACGTGAACTTGCTGCTCAAATTGCGCAAAACGTCCAAGACTACACCAAATATACAGAGCTTAAGACTGTCGCGATTTACGGTGGCGCAAAAATGTCATCTCAAGAGCGAGCGTTAGAGCAAGGTGTTGACATCCTTGTTGCAACTCCAGGCCGTTTAATTGAGCACTTAGAGCTAAAAAACGTCTCTTTAGTTAACCTAGAGTTCCTTGTTTTTGATGAAGCTGACCGTATGCTTGATATGGGCTTCATTTCAGCGATTGAAAAAATCATGTCAGGTATCGCATCTAAGCCACAAACGATGCTGTTCTCTGCGACCTTCTCTGCGCAAATGAATAAACTGGCAGGTGAGATCCTCCGCCAACCGAAACGTATTGCCGTTGCTCGTGAAAATGTCACTGCCGATACTATCGCACACGTTGTTTATCCTGTAGAGCAAGCACGAAAGCGTGAGATGCTTTCTGAACTGATCGGTCGTAAAAACTGGAAACAAGTTCTCGTATTTGTAAACTATAAAGAAACCGCCAATGAGCTTGTGAAAGAGCTTAAATTGGACGGAATTAAAGCGGTTCTTTGTCATGGTGATAAAGCACAAAGTGCACGCCGCCGCGCATTAGATGAGTTTAAAGAAGGCAAAGCACGTGTGATGATTGCAACGGATGTTGCTGCTCGTGGTCTAGATATTCAGAACCTGCCGCATGTGGTTAACTTTGATATGCCATTCTTAGCTGAAGATTACGTTCACCGTATCGGTCGTACTGGTCGCGCAGGTCAAAAAGGTCATGCTGTCTCTTTTGTAAACCGCGAAGAAGAGCTAACGCTACAGCAAGTTGAGACTCTTATTGGTCAGCGTATCTACCGTAAAGAGCTTGAAGGTTATGAGCCAAAAAACCGAGACGCACTAATAGAAAAAATGCACTCAAAGCCGGCTTTCAAAAACCGTAAAACGCGCACAAACAATCCTAGTGATGCGAGCCAAGGTGATGCAGAGCGTCGTGCTCGTCTACGTAAAATGATTCGCAATAAGCAATAAGTAATACGCAATCAACAATCACTACCAACATTAAAGGGCGATACTTTTTCAGTATCGCCCTTTTCTATTATTCGTCATTAAGATGCGTTTTTTAAATTACGTTTTGACGGTTTTCGCTGATACAAGTTAGAGATGTTACCAATCAACATAAGCAAACCACCCCAAATCAAGGCGCTATCAAACGGTTCATTGTAGAAGATAATCCCAACGACCGCGATTAAAGGTAAGCGCAGAAAGTCTAAAATAGTCACCGTTGTCACTTCCGTCATTTGCAGAGCTTTACTCATACAAAAGTGAGCGGATAGAGCAGTAAAACTGATTACTCCAACCCAGAACCATTGATTGCTATTCGGCATGACCCAGTCCCCAATCGACAACACTAACCCCATCGGTAACTGAATTAAGCACATATAGAAAACGATAGTCAGTGGCTCATCGGTTTTGGATAATGATTTCGTTGATGTGTGGGCTACAGCAAAACAGACGGCAGCACCTAAGACAATGAATGAATTGCTATCAAATATATCGCTTCCAGGCTGCACTATAACTAAAACGCCAAGCATACCAACGCAAATGGAGATTCCCTTTTTCAAGGTTAATCGTTCATTCAAAAAAATGGCTGCAATAATTGCCGCCCAAAATGGCACGGTGAACTCCAACGCAAATACTTCCGCCAGTGGCAATAAAGCGATGCCAAGAAACCAGCCATACTGAGCAATGAAGTGAAATACGTTACGAAAGGCATGAGTTCGTAAGCGGTGAGTTGATAAAAGAGAACGCTTACCAAGAGATAATATAATCCCGCTAATAATCAGCAATCCAAAAATACTACGCAAGAAAAGTGCTTGGAAAGTTCCGATTTCACCACTCAGTTCTCTTGCTCCAATCGCCAACATACAAAATGACACTAAAGCTCCTACCATCCATATCAATGACTTCATCGGTGTGAGAACTCCTTTCTGCACAAATTTGTCGTCTAATTGTTTTACTCTTTAATCAGTAATAATCCAAGACGACCTTTGTCTCGAATTCCATCGGGTTTATTGACTAACTTCTGTTTCAATATGGAAAAACCGATCTTCTTACACAAGTTGACTAAATCATCTACGGGGTAGGCATCATAATAAAACTCCACATCGAACATCGTCCCTGTAAATGCAGGAATGTTCTGCTCACTGCCCCCACTTGAAATGATTGCAGCACCACCCGTCTCTAGCGCACGATAAATTTTACTCAGGATCGGTTCATGATGCTCACGGGGAATATGGAACAAACAGTCCCACAGAATAATTCCCTGATAAGCACTGTCTATGTCGTAAGTTTCTAATTCTGCTTGAATAAATTGGGCTTCAGGAAGTAAAGATCTTGCAGTTTCCAGCAGGTTTTCAGAACAATCAACACCAAGCACTTGATAACCATGCTTAAGCATTAACTGATCAATGGGAATACCAGTACCGCAGCCTAGATCAAGAATACGCGAATTGAGCGGCAAACAATGAATAAACTCATTAAACAAAACCTTATCTGGGGTAGGCAATTCCTTTCGTATTTCAATCCACTGTTGTGAAATCAGGTCGTAATTCGCTTTCATCATCAAATTCCTTTTGATACATAGCTTTTGATACATAGCCCCTAAGTGTCAATAATAATGGGAATCTCACTATCAATTTATATGGTTTAAGAGCATCACTGGTTTGAGTTATTAAGCTCTTCACGGTCTGATTTTTTTAATTTACTGACGACCAACTTATACGATTGATCGGCTAAATCTTGCAACATCGTTTCATCAACATCACCATTCATTGCAACCGAAATCCAGTGTCTCTTGTTCATATGATAACCCGGACGAATAGCATCAAACTCACTGACTAATACTTCCCCATCGGCAGGCGTACATTTCAACGTCACATAGGGCTCATCTGAGGTCTGAGACGTTAACGCAAACATTTTACCTTTAACTTTAAATACCAAAGCCTCAGGTCCAAATGGATAACTCGATTCTGCCGCGACACATTGTTCTAGGTAGTCTTCAATAGATTTTAAGGTCATCATAAGTTAGTGCTTATTGGTAAATGAACATACTATTATTGATAACAAATCTCTTTCAATTCATCTGAGAGCCATTACTCAAAATCGGCCAACAAGTTTTTTAATAATCCATTGGCCTGTTGAATCTCATCTGGCGTTAATGCCGTCACTAAACGGGTTTGAATATCGACATGTTGCACTATCATTTCTTCAATTAAATTCAATCCTGTGGTTGTTAATATCACCGTCACACTGCGTCGGTCCTTCTTACTATGCTCTCTCTCGATAAGACCTTTCCCTTCAAGCTTGTCGAGTCGGTTCGTCATAGCACCAGAGGTAAGCATCATTGATTCAATCAATTCTGAAGGGGTTAATTTATACGGTTGTCCCGCTCGGCGTAGCGTAGCCAGTACATCAAACTCCCCCATTTTTAGATCATATTGCTTATGTAACGTAGCCACCTCTGCTTCCATGTGTTTAGTCACACGCATCAAACGTCCCATTAATGCCATCGGATCAGTATTTAATTCAGGCTTCTCTTTTGCCCACTGAGCGACAACTCTATCAATCGCATCCATATACCCTACTCCGCAGATTCAAACATCAAGATTAAGTATCTTAGCACGAAGTGTCTTAACATAAAGATACTTTACAGTGCGTAATTTAAAGCGTAGATTACACACAAATATCTTCACATAAAGATAATTAATATGAATATACTTCTAGCGATGATCCCAGCCTTCTTTTGGGGAACCACCTATGCGGTGACTCAATACACTTTACCCAACTGGCCTCCGCTTTTATTAGGAGCAATCCGTGCGCTCCCCGCTGGTTTACTCTTACTCATGCTAAAACCGAGTTTGCCAGAAAAAGGTGAATGGCGAATTCTGTTCAGTTTAGGTTTAATCAACATTGCCATATTCTTTAGCTTGATCTTTGTGATGGCTTTAACCCTTCCTTCTGCCATCTCTGGTGTGGGAATGGTTTCTGTCCCTGTTTTTGCCATGCTGTTCCACTGGGTAAGATATAAGCGCCGTCCGACAACTGTTCAGGCAATATCTGGGACATTACTGATTTTTCTGGCGTGGAAATTATTCGATCCTAACTCTATTACACTGAACCCCGTTGGTTTATTGGCCATGGTAACGGCCATCCTCTGCATTGTGATCGGCAGCGGCATAACAAAATCACTTGGAAACCGTATGCATTGGTGGAAGGTTTTAAGTTGGCAGTTAATTATTGGCGGGGCGATTTTAAGCTTAGCGGCTGCACTGCATTCTGTTATAAACCCCAACGTTTACACTCATGCATTAGCCCAAGTTGACTTCAAAAATGTAGCTGGCTTAAGTTGGTTAGTGATTCTAAATACTGCGTTTGGGTATGGTATGTACGTTTGGTTACTGCAGCGAATGTCTGTCGTCGATTTCACATTTGGGGGGATCGCAAATCCAATTGCGGGAATTATTACGGGATTACTTCTGTTAGGTGAATCTTTTACATTGCTTCAATACGCACTGATGGCTGGTATGATCATCACCTCTTTACTTCCACAGATACTCATTGCATTGAAAAAAAGCAATTCACCAAATTTGTCGCAATCGAGCTAAGCATCGGATCTCTATTAATCGGCAGAGTTATCATTCCGTAGGGGATTCATTCACCTCTATAGATAAGTAACTCTGTTCATTCATTTAATAAAGTCTTCAATTTAGATCGCAAAATAGGCAAGGATTAACTAGAATAACAGAGGTTTCTCACTAAAAGCGCTTGAATTTGTTAGTACTTTGTACAAAACATTGCACCAATGAGGATTTTTCGTTAAAGCAACATTAATTGCAGGCTCAATGAGCTCAAGTCATTTGTAATTATGCCTTTTCGTTAAACTAAGTGATCGTATAGTCAAGCTAGCCATTAGTAATTCAATTAATAGAATGAATAATGAAAAAAGACGAATTTCAAAAATCTACGGCTAATCTTAAAAAAGCAGTACCACTGATGATGAAGAACCGTGTCTCAACGACACCGGCGAATTATGCATTGTGGTATACCTACGTTGATAACGCCATTCCACAACTTAATCGTGAGATGGACGGCATTATTGAACATTATGGTATTTGCCCACCAGCAACTGCCGAGCAACTTTACAATAATTATGTCGCGAGTCGTTCTGAAACAAACATGAATGAATTACGCGCCAGTATTGAAGTTTTGATCAATGAAGTCGCTCACTCTATGAATGATACTCTTGCTGACACTTCGGCATTTTCAGATATGATCAACCAAAGCTTCAGTAATCTTTCTCGTGTGGAAGATGAAGGCTTGTCAATGGATGAAGTCATGAAGGTAATTAGAAAGCTGGTGTCTGAATCTAGAGATATTCGTCATTCGACTCAATTTTTGAATACTCAGTTGACCACGGCTAGCGAAGAAATTTCTCGTTTGAAGTCACAGCTTGTGGATGTGCAAAAAGACGCGCTTTTTGATAGCCTTTCTAGTCTTTATAACCGAGGCTCATTTGATCGCGATTTAGAGACATTGTGCAAAGCAAATCAACCTATGTGCCTGATTTTAGCAGATATTGATTATTTCAAATCATTCAATGATGAGTACGGTCATCTATTTGGTGATACCATTATCAAAGGCATTGCTCGTCGGCTCCAGCTCAGTTGTAGAGATGGCATTACTGCTTATCGCTTTGGTGGTGAAGAGTTCGCAATCATCGTACCAAATAAATCTCTCAGAATTGCACGCCAATTTGCAGAAACTAACCGCCGTAGCATTGAAAAACTATCGGTAAAAGATCGACGCAGTGGCAAACAAGTTGGGAATATCACAGCATCTTTTGGGGTGGCCGAATTTATTGAAGGTGAGTCGCCAATTCAATTGATTGATCGTGCAGACAAACTATTATATGAAGCAAAAAAACTAGGTCGAAATCGAGTAATGCCGATTTAGTTTTGCACATACATTTTTGCCGATCCCGTTTCAGCTAATTCGGTAATAGCCCAATTCAGTAACAACCCAACTCAGTAACTACCCATTTAGTTATCTCAGATTGAAACAAAGAAGGCTTCCCAATTGGGAAGCCTTCTTTCGGTTTGGTATCACTAGATATTAAAACAGTAATCTAGACAATAATCTTCACCACTTTTCGCTGTAAATTCTTTATCTTCGCTGCATGCTCTTGGTTTTCCACGCTCATCACCTTTTACTAAGCTAACCCAATGACGCATGGCTGCCATGCTCGACTCTGTTGGGATTTGGCTAAATGTGGTGCAAGTTTCGAGTTGAATATCATCGATACTGATCAGTTCAACACAACCTGTCCCCTTACGACAGCCAAACTGAACCTCAAGGTGGCTACCACTACCATCTTTGAGGAGAATTGAAGCAGGGTCCGACTTTTCTCCCATGTATGCTACAAAGTGTTTTGGGTGTTTCAAACCACTGTGCTGACCGTTTTTGAAGTAAGCCAGAACGTGGCGATAATCAATTACGTAGCTTGTTACATCTTGATGAGTACCATTTTCTAGTGGAAAAAGTCTATCAAGTAGCTGTTTAGCTTTGATCTGCTTTTCGCTCTGCTGGTTTGCGCTGATAGTCTCTACGGCAAAGACAGCTTCAGCGATAAATGGTTTGTTTTGTTTTTGTATTTCTGTTTTATCGAATGTAAGCATATTCATAGTCTTTCCCTCTTGGCTAACTATATTGTTGGTTAACTATCCCTGTCTTCAGCTCTATTTTTACTCTGCAAACGTGGTGATTAACTCATCAAAACTGTGTTCTAGAGCAATTATTCCAAACAGATGTTTATTTTTGTTATCGGTTTGTGAATTGCTTAGTTTGTAGACTACAACTTTTTTGACTACAATTTCACAACAAAAATTTTACAGTGTGAATTTTACAAAATGGCCTTATCAAAAAGCTTAGTCAGACAGTCACATTTCTTAGGGACTAAAATTAGGAACCTTAGAAAACGTAACCATTTAACAATGGAAGATCTCTCTGCACGATGTATACGCGTCAACCCAGAGTACGCGCCATCTGTTTCTTATCTCTCGATGATTGAGCGAGGAAAGCGTGTCCCAAGCATCGATATGCTAGAAGTCATCGCGAACGTTTTTCAAAAAGAACCCACTTGGTTTTTAGATGATGAACCGGAGCAACAAGCAATCACTCCAGATAAGGGAAATAGGGGGGGGATCAGTGGAATGGCATTAGAGCCAAGCTTCCTGTTCTCTAATGACATTCTACAAATAGCGATACCTGAAATGTTGTCACAAACGGGGATCACAGGGCGTCAATTTGCTCACCTGCTGATTCGAGCACACCAAGAGAGCTTACAAAATCACTTCCCTGACCTTGAACGTGCAGCAGAAGAGGTTGGACTTAAGAGATTAAATTTAGCCGTTGAAGATTTGATCGACATTGCGAAGAGTTTGGGGATACAAATTCGCTGGGTCAACCGAACCCCAAAAGATGTAGTCGACGAATTAGGCATCAATGCAAAGCAGCTAGTCACCTCTTTTTTTGAGCCACCAAGTACCATTTACCTCAATGAAATACTCAAGCAGTACCCTACTCGCCTGAAGTACGATCTGGCGGTTTACATCGGCCATTGTATTTTACACAGTAAAGAAGGCTTGAAGAGTGTACTTTCAGTTGGGCATAACAGCAGTTGGGAAGACAGCGGATCTAGCGAACCAACCTCGGTTCTCAATTCACAAGATATCTTACAAGCTTGGCGCGACTTTGAATCAAGCTTTTTTGCTGGCGCGTTGCTCTGCCCTAAAGTCCCTTTCCGCCAGTTACTGGATCGCAGCGGTTATGAAATTGACGTACACAAACTCGCAGGTGTTTCCCCATCTGTTGCAATGAGAAGAATGACGGTTGTTTCACCTTACCCACACTGGCACTATTTCGATGCCTATGGCCCAGGGAAACTAAAAGCCGTCTATCGCGGTAATGGCATTCCTCTACCTTGGGGTAACATGAGAACCGTTGCAGACCCTTGTCAGCATTGGGCGGTATTTAGACGCCTTTCTGAACCGAAAGCTGGCAGCTCAGCACAAATATCCATACTGAATGTTGGCGATGAGCCTAGAATCTACTGTTGCGAATCGGTCAACATGACAGATCCTGCAGGCAACAACCGAGTGTTATGCGCTGGTATTGATTTAAACCCAGCAATTGATGCACAAGGTGGGGATTCCCGATCCATTGCTGAAGAGCTAAAAGCGTCCTGTGTGAGTAATGGTGGATCCGTGATCATCCCAAGGCATATTAAGAAAGATCTCACGACGATTGCAAAAATCCTGAACATTAACTGGATAGAACGCGGCATTGAAACTGAGGCTCGTTTAATTTGCTCTAGAGGCGGCTCATGCCCTAGAAAGCCAAGTTGCTACGCGAAATGTGGTGAAGAGTAATATCAAAGAAAATAGATGAGTAACCGACAGTGAACAGCACAAAAAAATAAAGGCTAAGCCACTTTTGCTTAGCCTTCCTTTTTTATATTCAAAACTCACACCATTAAGGCGTTATATGAACAAAGCTAATACGTTGTTTTGTTAAGCCTTCAATCTGTTCAATTTTACCCAGACTTTGCTTGGTTTGAATATCACCTTGATAATAATAAGGCTCGATCACGCCTTTGTAGCCTTCCGGTAATGCAAAATAGAGCTGAGCAGGCTTCTTGTAATGCTGTTTGGCGCTTAAATACCCAACTAATGCATGCTCAAATTGATGGTAACCATTACCCCAATGGAACGCTTTAGTACTTCTGGAGTTTAACCCTACCCCACCATATTGATGATCGACCCAAGCATTCATGAAAGCATGCTGTGTATCCGATTGCTGGGTGATCCGACTGCCATCCAACATGTTCAATGTCATTGAAGATTGATCCAGTTCCGCCCACTCCCAAGAAGAGGTCCATGGGTTATAAGGTCGACTCTTCCATCCAGAGACCTTTTTCCGTCCATGCCACTGAGTTTTCAGCGGTTCAATGAAATAAGCTTCCGCTATTGAAAAATCATAAGTATTACTGGCTCTTTCGACGGTGACCCGCATACCTTGTTCACCCAACGTTTCCCAGTCTGTATTATCAAAATACCTTCCGACCAGATAAGTCATCCAGAACGCTTTTGTTGTGTGAGCAAAATCATTGTGCTTTGCCTCTTGCATCATCATGGCTTTGTGATGAATTGCCCCATAATATCGCTTCTCATCCACAGAGTAATACTGCTTCGTCATTTGATCAGTTAGCCAATAAAGATCCTGACGCCATTTTTTCTGCACTTTCTCGGGTAATAACGGAGTGACAAGCAGCAGATAGCCGTTGATCTGATCGAGTTGAGCCACCAACTCTCGCTGTTTAGCACTCTGCTCATCGCCATCTTTTAACACCCAATTCAAATCATTATTTTTGAGGTTCTTATACTGCTCAAAAATGAATGCTTGCTGTTTAATTAATGCCTTTTCCACTACAGGATCACGAGTCAAATAGTAATAAAAAGCCAAACCAACTAACGCATATGCTTGATCTTGTGATGTTCTCTGTTGCCACTCCAAACCTGGCTTTCCATTTTTAACGAAGCTGATGAACCCACCATGTTCATTATCTATTCGATTTCTCAATAGAAAATCGACACCAGACTTTGCCAAAGCGAGCGCTTCTTCATTACCAGTCAGATGATAAATCACCCCATACGCGTATATTTGTCGAGACTTCATTCGAGTGTAGTCACGATCAAAATGCGGTGATATCCAGCTAAGGTTTAATTCGGGACAGACGTTATTAACATCTAACACCTCACCATTATCACAACGGAATGTAGGGAAATTGCCTTCCGGAACTCCTTTCGCAGATTGCATTAACCAGTATGGCTGTAAGCCTTCTTTCGCATGTTCTATCCATTGATCGCCAGTGGGCAAAGGAAGCGTTTTTTCAGGAGTGAGATCGGTTACGGCTGCCAATGGGGTTGCAGAAAACATTACTGACAGTAACAAACTGAATTTATAGTTTTTTCTATGTGTACTATTGAAATAAGACCGAGCCATGCTTAACCCACTCCTGATTCAGAAATGGTGAATATAAGTACTAATACTTACGCATACTGTCTAAACGATCACAGGAAAAATCAATATCGGGACATTAAATTTATAATTTAAGGAAGGGCGCACATACTGCGCAAATTTATGCAAAAAAAAACCAACCACAAAAACTGTGATTGGCTATATATTTGTGTGAACAAGGTATCATTCACTAACAACGTCAGTTGGCTAGGTGACCCTCGGCTTAAGAAGGGTCACTATTAATAATGCAGAATGTGTGCCAACTTTAAATGTCCATTTTATATGCCATTACGCACACTTTTAAAGCGATAATCTTTGATTTTTTGCATAACGCATTTTCATTTTGCAAATTAGCATAATTTTGCTAGTGAGCGCTTTATAAGTTATTCATCTAACAAAGTATTGTCTTTAATACTAAACGCAGATCGATAGAGGTACTCCGCTTGTTTAGTTCAAAATTATAAATGCATACAAATTACATAAACAACACAACCAACAACACTTTGATCACATTAATTACAAAAAGTCTCACTTTTGATAATTGATTCATTTGTTGATAATGAAACCCACAAAAACAGCACCTATACTCTAACTAGGATTTCTATAATTATAAAAAATACAGCTAGGGATTTATCAATGCGCTCACTACTACGCCAGTTCCCCCTCTACATTATTGTCACCATTATCGCAGGCATACCTTTAACCCTATCCATAATTTTAGCCAGCTTATCTGTCATTGAATTTAAACAAGAATCATCGCTTTCTTCGCAAGATCAAGAAGTGGTTGAGCTTGTGATCCTCTATGACAACATTGCTCATAACTTGGCGGTAGAGCGTGGACTTACCGCGGGAGTACTAGGCAGTAAAGGTAAAGCCGCTCAAGTAGAGAAATTAAAAAAGCAGCGTAAGGTTGCAGATACTCATATACAAGCACTTAAAGGCTTTTCACCTGTTCACATAAAGCCAGAGTTAGCGTCAAATTTAATGGGTGATGTTCAAAAACAATTAAGCCGTTTAAGTGAAGTTCGCCGTCAAGTAGATACCTTGCGTCCCAACTTGTCTCCTTTTGCTTACTACTCGGATCTCAACCAGCTCGCCATTGATAACGCAATCATGCTGCTCGCCAGTATTAATAATTCTGAAATAGCCTCTCTTGGTAAAGCATTAACCTCTGTCGTTGTCATGAAAGAGCGTGCTGGGCAAGTTCGTGGGGCGCTAAATGGCGTGTTCTCACGAGGTAATGCAACGGCTGCGATTTACGCCAATGTGCAAAATTACATCAGCTCTGGCAATTATGCTCTGCGCAGAGCAAAAATTGAAATGCCGACTCAATTCCAACAGCAGTTAGAGCTCGCGAGAAACTCGTCGACATGGAAAAATGTGAATCAAATTAAGGACTCATTCTTATCTCAAAAGTCCAATCTCAATAATATCGATGGGCCTGATGCAAGCTCATGGTTTGGATTAGCAACAGATCAAATCAAGCTGATTAACCAAGTACGCAACCAACTTCAAACTGAAATCAGCACCATTTCTACTGAACAAGCCATTCGAGCAAACAACTTACAAAACTCACTGCTAGTGGCGACAATTCTCATTGGAGCGTGTCTCTTATGGGCTCTTGTATTTTGTGTTACAGGCCTGCGTCATCGTGTTGGGTCTCTCACGACGCACTTGGGTAACATGTCTACACAACGAGATCTAAGTGTTGAGCTTAACTCAGTAGGTAAAGATGAAATTTCATATATTTCTCGTAGCATAAATCAACTCACCCAGAATATCCGCTCGTTATTATCGGATGTCACTAATACCAATAACAACAGCACACAACGATTGAACACGATTGTAAGCAACGCTCAAGAGCTAGGTCAGAGTAGTCAATCAACCACCGCTAAATGTGCAAACATAGCCACCGCAATGACGGAGTTATCTCAGTCTAGCCTTGAGATTGCCGCCTCTGCTGAAAGGGCGCTAACTGAAACCGATGAAATGAAGAGCCAAGTTCTAGAGTGCCAATCCCAAAGTGAAGCTTCATTTAATTCTGTAGAAGGGCTGATTACTCAGATTAACGAAACAGAAGCTTGTATGCTCGAACTGGAGCAAGATACGCAAAGTATCAGCCAAATTGTAGAGACCATCAGCGCCGTTTCAGAACAGACTAATTTATTGGCATTGAATGCCGCGATAGAAGCCGCACGAGCAGGTGAACACGGGCGCGGTTTCGCCGTTGTCTCTTCCGAAGTACGTGATTTAGCTCATCGTAGCCAAGAAGCGACTGAAAGCATCAGTAAGCTACTGGAAAAAATCACCACCAATACGAATAAGTCTGTTAGCAACATGAATAAGAGTAAACAAGCGAGTGATGACACTTTTGTATCGGTTGATGTAGTACGAGAGAGCGTGGCTAAACTGGAGTCAGTGATTGAGCAAGTCAGCGAGCACATTACGAGTATTGCCAATTCAACAACTGAACAATCGAAAGCCAGCGAAGATGTCGATAAAGATGTCGATACATTATCAGAAATTGCAGACCAAACTGGCGTTCTTGCCAATGAGTTAAACACTATTGTGACCAGCTATAAAGAGGAAGTGTTTAACGTTCAAGAGCAACTCAATAAGTTTAAACTCGTTTAATCTCTTTTCTCTCAATCATAAACAATGGCGCTGATGTTTTTCAGCGCCTTAATTTTGAGTAATAACGAAATTAAACGTGCCAGTTCACGGTCTACATTGGGACGGCTCTCACCCCTCACTTCTGAGATTACGACTTGATTATAATACCCCTTACTACCCTAGCTCTAATTGCCTTTGCTGCTAATTCTGTCTTATCTCGACTTGCTTTGGGATCTGAATTAATCGATGCGAGTAGCTTTACGAGTATCCGATTATTTTCAGGTGCCATCACACTCTACGCTCTTATCAAATTATATTTACCACCACGCGTTCACTCTCAAAGCTGTGACTATCAAAGCTGTGACTATCAAAGCAATGACTTTCAAAGCTGTGATTTTCAAAGCAATGATTCTCAAAGTTATCACTCTCAAAATAGACAAAAAGGAAGCTGGAAAGCAGGGATTTTGCTATTTGTATATGCGGTAACATTCTCTTTCGGTTATTTATCTTTAGACACTGCAACAGGTGCACTAATCCTATTTGGATCAGTACAAGCAACCATGCTAATCAATAGTTTACTGTCTGGAAACAAAGTAACTCGAAATGAAATATGGGGAATGATCATTGCCTTTTCAGGTTTCCTTTACCTTGTACTGCCTAACGTAGACACGCCATCACTATTTGGATTCGGATTGATGATGGTGTCAGGCGTTGCGTGGGGAATGTATACCATTAATGGTCGTTCGTCTAAACAGCCTCTCATCGATACTGGATTCAATTTCATCCGAACCTTACCGTTCGCTGTAATTCTTTTTCTACTCAGTCTGCATCAAGCACATTACACCCTTCAAGGCATATTACTCGCTTGTGCCTCTGGCTCTTTAGCATCTGGCGTCGGATATGCGATTTGGTACTACGTGCTACCTAAGCTCAGTGTCATTCGAGCCGCATCATTACAATTGCTGGTGCCTGTCTTATCGGCGGTTGGAGGGGTTCTATTTATGAGTGAAAATATCACCATGCATTTTGTCATGTCCTCAGCATTAATACTCGGAGGGATCATGATCGTGCTAAAGGCTAAAGAATAGGTTTTTCATCAACTCCATGCCATTGGATGCAAAAAGACCTCGCTAATTAACGAGGTCTTTCATTTAAATATTTATTACGTCATCAATTCACAGCATCTCTATGCTTTTGGTGAACTTCTACGTTGCGGTTTACCCGAAGATGGACCTTGGCGACGACTGCGACTAGCGCCTTCACCTGCTGGTTTATTTGCACCACGGTTTTGACCGTTACCCTGCTTACCTTTATTTGCGTTACCGCCGGTATTTCTTGCTGGACGGTTTTCACCTTCCGATTTTCCGCCCGCGTTTCCACCTTTGTTTGCAGGTTTGCGGTTAGAATTATTCGAATTGCCATTACTTGCAACATGACGCTTATTCTTGCCAGCAGGTTTATTACCACGTGCATTGCCACCAGAGCGTTGTCCATCAGCATGATCGACTTTTGGCTTTTTAGGTTTCTTAGGCTTAATTGGGCGCGTATCTAGTCTAGATTCAGGCAATATCGTTTCTGGAATAAAACCTTCTAGTTGATGACGAGGCAGAACTTGTTGGATCAGACGCTCAATCGAAAATAGTTCATACGTTTCTTCAGCCGTAACCAACGAAATCGCCTTGCCCACTTCACCAGCACGACCAGTACGGCCAATACGGTGTACATAATCTTCTGACACGTTTGGCAAATCAAAGTTAACCACTTGAGGCAATTGTGGGATATCAATACCGCGAGCAGCAATATCAGTTGCAACCAATACTCGTACTTGACCCGTTTTAAAGTTCTCAAGTGCTTTCGTTCTTGCGCCTTGGCTTTTGTTACCATGAATAGGTGCAGACGTAATACCTTGCCCTTCAAGGTAGCGTGACAAGCGGTTAGCACCATGCTTTGTCTTGCTGAATACCAACACTTGTCGCCAATCATTATCTTTAATTAACTTAGCAAGCATCGCACTTTTTTTGCTCTTATCCGCAGGGTAAATACTTTGCTCTACCGTTACCGCTGTTGAGTTAGCCGTGTTTACTGAAATTTCAACAGGGTTATTGACTAAACCCTTTGCTAGGCTGCGGATATCATCTGAAAAAGTGGCTGAAAATAGTAAGTTTTGACGCTTCTTTGGTAGGAAAGCTAGAACTTTACGAATATCGCGAATGAAGCCCATATCAAGCATGCGGTCAGCTTCATCAAGAACCAGCATTTCTAATTGATCAAATCGAACTGCATTTTGATTATAAAGATCCAACAAGCGACCAGGTGTTGCCACTAGAACATCACTGCCTTGGCGAAGCTTCTGCATTTGCGGGTTGATTTTAACACCACCAAATACAACCGTTGCAGATAGAGGCAAATGCTTGCTGTACTTTACAACGTTGTCATAAATCTGAGCGGCTAATTCACGAGTTGGCGTCAATACAAGCGTTCGAACTTGATTATGGCGAACCTTAGGGCCTTTAGACAAAATTTCCAAAATAGGAAGTGTAAATGCCGCCGTTTTGCCAGTACCCGTTTGAGCCGCAGCCATTACATCCTGACCTTCCAAGACCGCTGGAATTGCTTGCGCTTGGATAGGTGATGGCTTGTCATAACCTTGCTCTTCAATAGCTTTAAGAATTGGAGCAGATAGACCCAAAGAGGTAAAACTCATAAATTGATTCTCGAATTAGATAATTAGGATCACTGATCTATTTCAATTCAATAGAAACAGTTTCTCTAGAAGACGGCAGAGGTAGGCATTTGCCTTTTACAGGCTTACAAAAATAGCTGCCGATTGAAGCGCGCTATTCTGAGGCTTTTACCATGGAAATGAAAGTAATATCGTGATTTAACCGCCGAGCAAACCCTGTTTTTGGTCATACATTCTATCATCAGCGAATTTCAGCATCTCATCCATTGTGGCAAATTCATCAGAATATAAAACGGAACCAATGCTAACTTTTATGTAAATCAACGCCCCTTCATAAATGATCGGGGTTGAACTCAGTGATTTTTGGACCGTGACTTCAATTCGTCTCACATCTGAAGCGCTCATCACTCTAGGAAGCAATACTAAAAACTCATCGCCACCAATTCTCGCCATGAGATCAGATCTCCTTAATACATTGCGTACTCGCTCGGCACAAGCGACAAGCACTTTATCACCCGCAACATGGCCATAAGTGTCATTAATTTCTTTGAATTTATCGAGATCAAGATTGAGCAGTGCAAACCTTTCGTGACTTTCAGGTTTCTTCGCTGAATTAAACTGATCCTCAAGGATGTACATAAAGTACCGTCGATTTGGCAGTTTCGTCAGTTCATCATGCAAAGAACGGTTCTGTGCTGAAACATAGAGGCGATAAATGGTAACAAAGGCAAAGGCTAGAATGATGATAATCGGGTATCCGATCAATCGGACGCTATGTATTCTGAACCAATTTTCACGCTCAGCTGACCAAGGCGCCCTTGCTACTGCGACTTCCCAGCTACCATAAGGGAAATTTACTTTTTCAGTCGCGAACGCATCATCGAAGACTGTTTGATCGCCATGAAATATCTCACCTTGCGAACCGGAGCTATCGAGCCCCCTAATCCCAAGCCTATATTTTAGCTCAAACGCTTCGATGCCAACTTCTTGAAATAGAGAGTCGAGATCAATGACTGCACTGCATACCCCCCAATACTCTTTATTATTAGGAGGGTCGGTAAAAATGGGGACACGAGCGATCAATCCTCGTCCACCTTGAACCAAGTTAACAGGACCAGCAATAAATATCTGTTCTATCTCTCGAGCTTTCACGATCGACGCATACTGAGCGGGAATCCGTCGATAATTCAGGTCTATAACTTTTTCATTACCTTGAAGCGGATAAACAAAATTAATGATGTCGTTTCTAGCTAACGCAATAATAGTGACATGCTTTGACTCTTTAATGATTTTTGCAGCAACCTTTTCCCAGTTATCAAAAGCGGTATCAGAATGGATACTCACAAGCGTAGAAAGGCTATTAGATACATAAATATCCGCGACAATAGCAGCTTCTAAGTTTGATCGGACTTTTGATAGCTCTTCTTTAGCACTGCTTTGGTATTGCTTATCGAGAAACATCATTTGATTCTGGTTTAGCAACTCAAGCAGCATAATGGCTACTATAACAAAAACGGCAAGCAGCAAATTTACAGACCATTGCTTACCAAAAAGGTAACGCATCAATGACACTCTCCATCAGTAATTTATTATAATTCTTATTAATAGAATAGACACTAAAGATAGAGTAACCTAATTGTCTAGTACTTACACAGTACATTTCTCAAATAACATGTATTTTCTCACTTACCTTTCATTTGATATAAGAGAGTACCCGTTTTCTCAACCATTTATCAGCTGGCTATATAACTAAACAGCAGCGACCATTTTTTGCAGTAAACGAATCATATCGACTTGCTCATCGGCGTCTAATGATCTCAGTAGCTCTCTATTGACTTGTGCAGGCAATACGAGCAAGTCTTTTTCCATTGCCCGTCCTTTTTCCGTTAAATAGATCCGGAATGAACGCCGACTATTTGGATCGGCTTGTCTTTCCACCAGCCCAAGCTTTTCAAGCTTATCTAACGTTCTGGTTGTGGTTGAGTTCTCTACTTTGGATTTCAACGCAATATCTCTTTGCGTGATCCCTTCTTCTTCCCACAAGCACATCATGGTTGGCCACAATGCGACCGTTAGCCCATGCTTTTTAAGCTCTACTTCAAACTTTTTCGCGGCTTGGTTCGCGATGACATTAATCATCCAGCCAAAACTACTCTGGCGATCAAATTTCGTTTCCATATTTTCATACCAATGACGACACAACTATTGTCATGGTAACTAATCCGGCTGCAAGTAGCATTAATAATGCGCGCTTATTTGATGAAAAAGCTAATACGGCATTAGGGTTATCTAGCGTATTTTTTTGCTTACCGCTCACCATCGCCCACACTAAAGGTTTTGAACGCAACTTATAAACGAGAATGGCTAGCAGGTGAACAGCAACGAGAGCTTGAAGTACTTTCGCAAAAAGACTATGAATTGCCATACTGGCATCATAAGCGGAGTCTGTGAGTAAGGTTTCTGCGAATGGCATGTTATCTAACAAGCCTGATATAACAATACCCGTTGAACACTGCATCAACAAACTCACTATTAGCACCACCACCATCCATGATCCTGCGGGGTTATGACCAGGTTGCGCTTTTTCTCGCCCCATCAAATAGCTGACAACACGCTTTGGAGAAGCCACAAAAGCTTCAAATTGGCTCGTTTCGCTTCCCACAACGCCCCACAAAACTCGCCAGATAACAAGCGTGAAAAGAGCTAACCCTAAAACAAGGTGTGGCCCTTCTCCACTGTTCCCACTCGCCACCAGTCCAATAAAAAGTAACGCTTGAAGCCAATGATAAAAACGTATCGGTAGATCCCAGATTTTCATTTCATCTCCTCTCTGCTTGTGCAGAACATTGCAAATGTACATCAATTTTCTAGAGCACGTATTTTGATTGCTCTAATTCAACACAAACAATTTACACAACAATAGTT